>JANYBX010000131.1 GCA_025360615.1 Opitutia bacterium | reverse complement strand
TGTCGACCCAGCGCGGGCGGTAGCTGCCGCGATCGTCGAAGACGTTTTCCACGCGGCCGAAGACGCGGACTTCCTGGGTGTATTCCGGGCGGACGACTTCCCACGGGCTGCCGAAGATGATCCAGTTGTCCGGCGCCTCGACTTGGTGGCCGTGAACGAAGGACTGTTTGAAGAGGCCGTATTCGTAGTAAATGCCGTAGCCGAGCGCGGGGAAATCCTGCGTGGCGAGGGAATCGAGGAAACACGCGGCGAGCCGGCCAAGACCGCCGTTGCCGAGGGCCATGTCGACCTCGGACTCGCGAATCTCCTCAAAATCGTGGCCGAGCGAGGTGAGCGCGGCTTTCGCGGTGTCGAGGAGACCGGTGGCGAGGAGGTTGTTGCCGAAGAGCCGGCCCATCAGATATTCGAGTGAGAAATAGTAAACGCGGCGGACGTTGTTGGCGTTATGCACCGCTTGCGTGGCGATCATGCGCTCGTGGATCGTGTCGCGCACCGAGAGGGCCGTGGCGACCCACCAGTCGCGCGGCGTGGCGGACGAGGCGTGGCGGGCGAGCGTCGAGGTGAGATGGCGGAGAATGAGCGCGCGCATGGCCGGCTCCGAGGCCTCGGACGAAGGCACCGGAACGACGTCGGCGACTGGCGCAGCGGCCGGCTTAAAGGGCGCGGTGCTGGACAGCGCGCCCGGGGAGAGCGACGCGGCGGGCGCGGCAGATTGGTTGGCGGTGGCGGGCTTCTTGTCAGCGGGAGTGGGCATGCGCAAAGTGAGTGGTGTTACCAAGATTCGTGCCAGCCGCCCCGCGCGGTCACGCCTTATTTCTGTGATAATCGCGCGGCGGGGAGGAACCGGGCCCGCCGGATCGCTATTTTTGAAAACGCCGGGCGAGTTCGCCGTGGTTGAGCTCGATAAACGTCGGCCGCCCCGCCGGGCTGGTCAGCGGGCTGCGCGTGGCGAACAACTCTGCGACCAGCGCGCGCAGCTCCGGCTCGCTGGAAATCGCGGAGAGTCGCACGGCCTTCGCGGCGGAGAGGCGCGCCAGCTCTTCGCGCGCGAGGGCGAGGTTGCCTTCGGGCAGGCGGCCGTCTCGCAGCGCGCCGAGCACATCACGGAGAAAGGACTCGGCGTCGCCCGGCTCCATCCACGTCGGGATGCCTTCAACGCGGAAAAAATTGCGGCCGAACTCGGCGAGCTCGAAGCCGTGGGAGTTTAGAAAGGCGAGTCGATCAAGCAGCAGCGCGGCGGCGATGGGATCGAGCTCCAACGGCACGGGCAGGAGGAGGCGCTGGCTCGGCACCGCGCCGGCGGCGAACTGCGCCTGAAGCCGCTCGAACCACACGCGCTCGTGGGACGCGCGCCGGTCGAGCAACACCAGACCGGCGGCGGTCTCGAACAGGGCGTAGCTGCCGTGGGCGAGGCCGACGAAACGCCACTGGGGATTTATGTTTTCCGATTTTTGATTTATGACTGGCGGAGGCGCTAACGGAGGAGCGAGCGGCGGTGGCGGGAGGGGACGCGCTGCCGGGCCCAGGAACTTTGAGGCGAACACCGGCGCGGGCGCGGGCCGGACGAAGGCCGCCCGGGTGGGCATCCCGGCGACCTCACTCGGCGCGACCGCCGGGAGCGAGGCCGGTGCGCCGAGTTCGCGCAAGCGCTGGAGCACGCTGCGAATCACGAAGCTGCGCACGGTGGGCTCGCTGCGGAAGCGCACTTCGCGTTTTGCCGGGTGGACGTTCACGTCCACCTCGGCGGGATCGCACTCGAAAAACACGAACGCGAGCGGATAGCGGCCTTTCGGCAGCGACTCGTGGTAGCTCTCGATCAGCGCGTAGTTGAGCGTGCGACTGTCCACCGGGCGGCCGTTGACGAAGACGATCATCTCGTGCCGCGTCGCCCGCCCCACCCCGGTGCGGCCGATGAGCCCGCTCAGGCGCATGCCGTTCTCCGCGCTCTCGATGGACGCGAGCGAGTCGGCGGTTTGCCGGCCGAAAATTTCCGTCACGCGCTCGGCGAGCGTCGCGCATTCCGGCGAGCGAAAAATCACGCGGGCGTCCTCGATGAGGGTGAACGCGACCGTCGGGCTCGCGAGCGCGTAGAGCCGCACGCATTGCACGATGTGCGCGGCCTCGGTCTGGTCGGTCTTCAGGAATTTGCGGCGCGCCGGCACCGAGTTGAAAAGATGCGTGACCTCGATGCGCGTGCCCACCGGCCGGCCGCAGTCACGCACGTGGACGAACTTGCCGCCGTTGACTAAAATCTCCGTGCCCGAATCGCTGGCGGCCGTGCGCGTCTGCAACTCGAAGCGGGAAACGCTCGCGATGGAGGGCAACGCTTCGCCGCGAAAACCAAAGGTGTGCAGCCGGTCGAGATCGGCGGTCTCGGCGATCTTGCTCGTGGCGTGGCGTTCGAGGGCGAGGAGCGCATCGTCGCGCGCCATGCCGTGGCCGTTATCCTCGATGCGCATGAGCGAGCGGCCGCCGTGGCGAAACTCGACCTCGATGCGCGTGGCGCCGGCGTCGAGGGCGTTCTCGACGAGTTCCTTCACGACGGCGGCCGGGCGCTCGATGACCTCGCCGGCCGCGATTTGATTCGCGACGCGGTCGGGGAGAATGCGAACGGTGGCCATCGGAAGAGAAACCACTCACGGAAGCGCCCCGGGACGAAAG
>JANYBX010000128.1 GCA_025360615.1 Opitutia bacterium | reverse complement strand
TTTTTACCCGGTGGACAATCTCGACGTCGAGGAGCGTATGTTCCGCACCGGCCAGCTCCACCACACCCAGGAAGTCCCCCTCGCGAAAATCGATTCCTACCGCAAAAACAATCCCGCCGCGCTGCACACCGACCCGTGGCTCGGTATTTATTATTATCGCTTCAACACCCGGCGCCCCCCGGTCAACGACGTCCGCGTCCGCCAAGCCCTCGCGCTCGCCATCGACCGCGAGAGCCTCATCAAAAACGTCATTCGTGGCGGCGAACGCCCCGCCTACGCCGTCAGTTATCCCGGAAACCAAGGCTACACGCCCACCGCGAAACTCACCGGCACCCTCGCCGACGCGCGCCGCCTCCTCGCCGAAGCCGGCTTTCCAAACGGAAAAGGCTTCCCCGTGATCGAGCTGCTCTACAACACGCAGGAAAACCACCGCGTGATCGCCGAGGCCATCCAGCAGATGTGGCGCAAAAATCTCGGCATTGAAATCAAGCTCCGCAACGAGGAGTGGAAAGTCTACCTCGACACCCAGCACACCACGCACGACTTCACGATCATGCGCGCCGGCTGGATCGCCGATTATGCCGATCCCAACGTGTTCCTCGACCTCTGGGTCACCAACGGCGGCAACAATGACACCGGCTGGGGCAGCCCCGAATACGACCGCCTCCTCGCCGCCTCGCTCCGCGCCAAGGACAACGCCGAGCGCTACGCCATCTACCAAAAAATGGACCAAATCCTCGTCGATGAACTGCCCGTGTTGCCCATTTACTATTACAACCGCGTCCACCTTGTGAGCCCGAAAGTCAAAGGCTACTACCCCACCGTCCTCGACAATCATCCCTTTAAATACATCTGGATCGAGGACTGAGCCCCGCTCAATCCTGTCATTGCGAGGAGCGCAGCGACGAAGTCATCCAGCTGGCTTACCAGCGCGCTTCGCGCACGTCATCCTGCCTCGCCCCCTTTCCTTCCCTTTCATTCCAGATGCTCAAAACCGATTATATCCACACCTATCGCCAAACGCTCGAACGCCTCATCGCCGCCCATGGCGAAACCCGCGCGATGGACCTCGTGGTCGGTGGCCAGTCCGACGCCATTGGCATCCTTGAAGCCAGCACGCTGAAAACCGCCGGCCTGCAACAACACCACTGCCTCGTCGACATCGGCTGCGGCAGTGGCCGTCTCGCCGTGAAACTCGCCCCTTGGCTCGGCCTCAGCCCCGCCGGCGGCGGCAAATACATCGGCTGCGATATCCTCCCTGAAATCGTCGCCTATGCCGCCAAAGTCTCCGGCCGTCCCGACTGGGAATTCCACACCACGACCGGCTCCGGCATCCCCGCCGCCGACGGCGTCGCCGACATGGTGTGCTTCTTCAGCGTCTTCACCCACCTCCACGACGACGACATCTACCGCTACCTCGCAGAGGCCAAACGCGTGCTCAAGCCCGGCGGCAAAATCGTCTTCAGCTACCTCGACTACGCCGTGGGCACGCACTGGGCGATCTTCGCCGCGACACTCGCCGACAAAAACCCCGACCGCGTCCTGAACCAATTCGTTAGCAAAGACGCTATCGCCGCTTGGTGCCGCCACCTCGGCCTCACCGTCGAGCGCCTCTGCGATGGCCCGGAGAAATGGATCAAGCTCGACCTCCCCATCACTTACATCGACGGCCGCGTCGTCGAAGGCACCGCCGAGTTCGGCCAGTCGATCGCCATCGTGGTGAATTCCTAACTCGATTCCCCCATGCTCCGCTTCGTCGCCAACCGCCTCTTCTTTCAGACGGTTCCCGCGCTGCTCGTTATCATCACGGCCACGTTCTTCATGCTCCGCTTCGTGCCCGGCGGGCCGTTCACCGCGGAGAAAGCCGTCACGCCTGAAGTCCAGCGCAACCTCGAAGCCCACTACGGCCTGAACAAACCGCTCCACCGCCAGTATCTCGACTACCTCGGCAGCCTCCTCCACGGCGACCTCGGTCCGTCCTTCAAATACCCCAACCGCACCGTCAACGAGATCCTCGCCGACAAACTCCCCACCTCCCTCGAGCTCGGCCTCCTCTCGCTCGCCGTCGCGCTCACGCTCGGCATCACGCTCGGCACCCTCGCCGCCATCCGCCGCAACACCTGGGTCGACT
>JANYBX010000181.1 GCA_025360615.1 Opitutia bacterium | reverse complement strand
AGGCGCGCTGGAAGTCGCGGAGTTCGTTGCGCCGGAGATAATTTTGATCGGCCAGCTCCGCCATCGCCGTGATGCCGAGCTTCACGCGGGCCATCCAGAGGGCGTTTTGATAATCGCGCAGGCCACCGACGCCGTTTTTGAGGTCGGGCTCCTGATTGAAGACCGTGTGGGCGAACTTCGCGCGGCGGCTGGCTTGGTCTTCGAGGCGGGCGGTGATGTAGGCCTTCGTGTCCTCGCTCGTATAGAAATTGCGGTAGGTCTGCGCGAAGGTGTCGTAGAGCGCGGTGGAGCCGGCGATGAAGCGGGCCTCGAGGAGCGCGGTCTTGGTCTGGATGTCCTTGCGGGCCTCGATGAAAACCTCGTCGAGCGTGCGGGTGGAATGGCCGACTTTCAGGCCGCAATCCCAGAGGAGATAGAGGATTTCCTGCGTGAGGTGTTCCTGAAGGGGCTTGGCGTCGGCGGATTTCGTTTTCGCGGGGAACAGAAACATCACATCGACGTCGCTCCACGGGGCGAGTTCGGCGCGGCCGTAGCCGCCGAGGGCGACGAGGGTGACCGGCATCGGGAGCGGGCCGCGGGCGCGGGTGAAGGAGGCGATGGCGTAGTCGAACAGCCGACTGAGGAGGGCATCGACGGCATCGGAGCGGGCGCGGGTGACGGCGAAGCCGGAGGCGCCGCCCTTGTGCAGCACGCGGAGGGCGGCCAGTTCGTCGCGAAGGAAACTTTTGGCCCCGGCCAGCCGGTTCACCGCTGTCACATCCCCGACGAAGGTGAGATGGGTGCGGATGTGTTGCTCGAGGAGTTCGGCCATGAACCGGGCACAGTGGGGCAGAAATTTGCGCGGAGCAAAGCGCGAAAAACGGCATTGCCCGCCGTTGGCGGGCGGGGTTTTCTCAGCGGTTCCCAATCTGAAACGCACCATGGCCGAGATCACCAAGAGCTACGAATCCCGCGACGTTGAAAAGAAATGGTATGCCGCCTGGCAGGCGGCGGGCTGCTTCGCGGGCAAGGTCGATCCGCAGGCCCAGGCTTACAGCATCGCGATCCCGCCGCCCAACGTCACCGGCGTGCTCACGATGGGCCACGTGTTGAACAACACGATTCAGGACATTCTCATTCGCCGCGCCCGCCTGGAGGGCAAGTCCGCGCTCTGGCTCCCGGGCACCGATCACGCCGGCATCGCCACGCAGACCGTCGTCGAGCGGCAATTGCGGAAAGATAAAAAAACGCGCCACGATTTCGGCCGGGAGAAATTCGTCGAGAAGGTCTGGGAGTGGCGCGAGGAAAAGGGCGGCATCATCCTCGAGCAGTTGCGCCGGCTCGGTGCGTCGTGCGACTGGAACCGCACGCAGTTCACGATGGACGAGCACTACTCGAAGGCGGTGCTGGAGGTGTTCGTGAAACTTTTCGAGCGCGGCCACATTTATCGCGGCAAGCGGATGGTGAACTGGTGCCCCGCTTCGCAGACGGCGCTCTCCGACGAGGAGGTCATCATGAAGCCCGTCAACGGCACGATCTACCGCGTGCGCTACGAGCTGACGGAGCGCCCGGGAGAATTCATCGAGGTTAAAACGACGCGGCCGGAAACGATCCCCGGCGACGTCGCCATCGCGGTGCATCCCGACGATCCGCGTTACACCGCGCTCATCGGAAAAACCGTCTGGCGTCCGCTCAATCGCGCGGCGATTCCGATCATCGCCGACGCGGCCGTGGACAAGGAATTCGGCTCTGGCGCGCTCAAGATCACGCCCGCGCACGACAAGGTGGATTGCGAAGTCGGCGCGCGCCACAAGCTCCCGATCATCGATGTGCTCAACGCCGATGGCACGCTCAACGCCTTCGCCGGCGCGGAGCTCGCCGGGCTCGACCGTTTCGCGGGCCGCAAGAAAGCGGCGGAGTTGTTGAAGGAATCCGGCGCGCTCGTCGCCGAGGAAGCTTACGCGAACAACGTCGGCTACTCCGAGCGCGCCGACGTGCCGATCGAGCCGCGCCTCACGTGGCAATGGTGGCTGCGCTACCCGCGCGTCGAGGAAGCCAAGGCGGCGGTGCGCGATAGGCACATCAAATTTTACCCCGAACGCTGGAGCAAAGTTTACCTCCACTGGCTCGAAAACATTCAGGACTGGTGCATCAGCCGCCAACTCTGGTGGGGCCACCGCATTCCGGTGTGGTATCGCAAGGGGCTCGACAAGGAGACGCTCGTCGAGACCGACCTGCGCGACCCGCAGAAAATCCACATCTCGCTCGCCGGCCCCGCCGACCCGGAAAACTGGGTGCAAGAAGACGACGTGCTCGACACGTGGGCCTCCTCGTGGCTCTGGCCGTTCGCAACGCTCGGCTGGCCTGACGCGGAAAAAATGCGCGCCTCGGGTTATGATTATTTTTATCCGACGAGCACGCTCGTGACGGGGCCGGACATTATTTTCTTTTGGGTCGCGCGCATGATCATGGCGGGGCTGGAGTTCACGCATCCGGGCGAGCCGCTGGAGAAACGGATTCCGTTTAAGAATGTTTATTTCACCGGCATCATCCGCGACCAGCAGGGCCGCAAGATGTCGAAGTCACTCGGCAACTCACCCGACCCGCTCGACCTGATCAACAGCTACGGCGCCGACGGGCTCCGCTTCGGCATCATCTCTATCGCGCCGCAGGGGCAGGACATTCGCTTCCAGGAAGACCGCATCGAAGGCGGAAAAAATTTCTGCAACAAGCTCTGGAACGCCTCCCGCTTCCGGCAGATGAGCGGCGAGATGGCGGACAACTCGTCCATTGCTGTGATCGTCGCTCGACTCGACGGGGCAAAATTCGACGCCGATGACCACGCCATCCTCGACCGGCTGTTCGCGGTGACGCGCGAGGTGGACCGCTGCTTCGCGGAGTTCGAGTTCAGCGCGGCGGTGCAGGCGCTCTACGGCTTTTTCTGGAATGATTTTTGCGACTGGTATGTCGAGGTTTCGAAATCGAAATTGCAGTCGCCGGACACGAAGCCGAACTGCCTCGCGATTCAGGATCTCGTGCTACGCCAGACGCTGCTGCTGCTGCACCCGTTTATCCCGTTCATCACGGAGGAACTCTGGTCGCTGCTCGGCTACGGCGCGGCCGGGTCTTTCCTGATGCGCGATGCGCGCATCGAGGATGCTTCGCACTGGGTCATGGCGATCGGCGCGCGGGGCGTGCTGCTCGATCAGACGCAGGCGGCTACGGTTGAAAACGTGAAGGTGTTCGTCTCGCAGGCGCGCGCGCTAAAGGCGGATCATCAACTCGCCAGTCGGCGCGACGTGCGCTTCTTCGTCACCACGACGGATGCGGCGTGGACGATCCTCGAAGCCAGCCTCGGAAAAATCATCCGCATGGCCGGGGCCGTGGAAATTCTGCGGAAAGTCTCCGTGGATGGCGCGCCCGCGGTGGTGACGCCGCTGGGCACGCTGTATCTGGATCTCGCGAGCACGGTCGATGCCGGCGCGGAAAAAGTGCGGCTGGCGAAAGAATTGGAGCAACTCGCGAAGCACATTGCCGGCACGGAAGCGCGGCTCGGCAACGAGGCCTTCGTGAGCAAGGCGCCGGCGGCGGTGCTGGAAGGCGCGCGCAAACAGCTCGCCGACCAGCGCGCCAAACGCGACGAACTCACGCGCTTGCTGAAGGCGCTGGGTTGAGGTGACGCCGGCGTGTCGCCCAACGATTCACTCAAACCAAGCCGTACACCGCGTGTTTGCCGGGGAAGCCGTCGAGGGTGAACTCACCGAGCGACTTGCTGCTCACGTGAGCTCCGAGGGCCGTGGCCGCTGCCGCGCTGAGCACGGCGGACTCGCCGAGATTCGCGCAGATTTTCTCGAGTCGGAAAACCGCGATGATTTCCGGACCGGACAAGTTGTTCGCGCCTCCGGCGCTACCGTGAACCACGCCGGGACCGAGGTGAAGGACGACCCGAAATTTCGGCGGCTGTTTCTGACGTTCCCGCAACTGGCGGATGGCCACCGCCACGCGCTCAGCAGCATTGGCGTCGTGCGGCCAGTAGGCGAAAAGCGCGTCGCCGAGAAATTTGTCGATCGTACCGCCGTTGCCTTCGATCACGTCGCGGGAGTCGCGTACCCAGGCGCCCACCATCACGCCGAGTTCATCGGGCGTCAGTTCGCGCGCGAGCGTGGTGAACCCTGCGATATCCACCATCAGCAGCCAGCATTGCCGCAGCGCCCGCAGCGGGATCGTGGCCGGCTCGGTGAAACGCTGGGTCTTCGCCGCATCGAACTCCGTGTGAAACGTAAACGTCTCCTCGAGAATCGTGATCTCGTCACCGTCGCTGAGGCGCGTTGGCAGGGTCAGACGCTTACCGTTGCGGAGCGTTCCGTTCGTACTGCCGAGATCGGCCAGCCAAAACTCCGAACCGTTTTCGGTCTGCTGCACATGGAGGTAGGCGTGTTTGCGCGAGGCGGCGGGTGAGGCGAGCCTCACGTGTGCGCTGGTCAGGCGGCCGAACGAGCAATGCGCGTCGATCGGAATGCGAGTGCCATCGGTGCGTTCGATCCAGGTGTTCATGGGGTGGTGCGAGGAAGCGGCGCGAGGGCGACGCGGAAGCCGACGTTGTTTTCCTCACTGCCCGACCGCAGCCGCAAGCGGAAAGCGGCGCGACAGATCAACGCACGGCTGGACCAGCCGCCGCCGCGAGCCACGCGCCGTTCGCCCGTGGTCACGCCCGGGTTGTCGGTGCGTTCGCCGCCAGCGTACGCGTTGTCCCAGCCGCGGCAGAGTTGAAACACATTTCCAAGCATGTCGTGCAGTCCCCACGCGTTGGCCATTTTCTGGCCGACGGGATGCGGGCCTTTGCGTTCGCCGCGATTGATCTCATACCAAGCGATCGGATCGAGCGGCGTAGCGTACTGTGGCGTCTTCGTGCCGGCGCGGCAGGCATACTCCCATTCGGCCTCGGTCGGCAGCGTGTAAGCGTAGCCATCGGGGAGACGTCCGGCCGCGGCTTCGTGGGTGTTGAGCTGCCGGCAATAGGCCATCGCGGCGATCCACGAAACCTGTTCGACGGGCGCATCCGGTCCGTTGTCGGTGTAGTCGCTCCGATCCTTGATCATCAACGCCGCCCACTGCCGATGGGTCACCGGAGTCGCGCCCAGCCAAAATCCTTGGGCGATGCGCACCTGCGTTTCAGGTCCTTCGTTGCTCTCGTGTCCGGCTTCGCCGACGGAACTGCCCATGGTAAACGTCCCCGGCTTAATCCAAACGAAACGAATGCCCGCGGTCGGCGTGGTCCAATTGCTGCCGGGACTTGGCGGAGTTTTTGGTTCTTGGGCGGCCGGCGGCGCCGGTTCGGCGGCTGTGGTTTTTTCCGCACCCTTGCTGCTATCGTTGGTCGCGGGATTGGTCGTGCCGGGGCGAATGGGGTTGATCGTTTTCACGGTCGTCCACGTGCGACGGAAAAAATTCGGATTACTGGCGCCGCTCGCGTTGCCGGCGGCCGCGACCTCGGCGGTGCTGACGGTGCCGCCCGGCAGTTTGCGGGCGTTTTCGTTGATCACCCGGGCGATCGCAACCTCGTCGTTGCGTTCCTGCTGCGCCTGTTTTTCCGAAAAGACGATGGCCTCTTCGCCCCGCTTTCGTTCGTCGCGTTGGAGTTTTTCGGCTTTCTCCTCGTCACGCTGACGGCGTTCTTTCTCTGCCTTCAATTCTTCCGCAGACGGCCCACGTGGCGTTTCGACGACCGGACGCTGGACTTCGACGATCGGTGTGGGTTTGGGCTCGGGCGTCGGCGTGCTCCGCACGGGCTGGGGACTCGGTTCCGCGCGCTTTGATTCAACCCGGGGCTGCGAGGGTGCGGGCGTGGGAATCGCAGTGATAATGGGCTCGGCTGATGAAGCGGCGTGATGCGTGGACATCCAGCGAACGGTCGCGCCGACCGCGACGGCGGCGAGCAGCGCCGCGCCTGCGGCCGGCTTCCACGGAAAACCGCCGCGAGGCGTGGCCGGCGCCATCGGAGGCGGTGAAGGAGGCGCACTGAGCGCGGCCGGAGGAGGCGGCGTGCCGGTCGATTCGGACCCTGTCACCGGCCCGGTGGGCGGTTGGCGCGTGCCTGGACCGAGGCTGCTGGCAGCGCCGGTCGCAGCGACGCCGGACGTGGCACTGGCGGATGCGACGGACCACGGAGCGATCGCCGGCGTGGCCAGCCCGAGACGAGCGGCGACTTCGCGCGCATCGGCGGGACGGTTGGCAGGATTTTTTTCGAGGCAGGAGAGAATGACGGCTTCCCACTGCGGCGGGATGAGTTCGCCGTTGATTTCGAGTTCGGCGCGCTTGGCGTTCAGGGTGGGCGGCGCCTTCTCGCGGATTTGCGTCATCAGGCTGAACCCGTCGCCACGATGGAAAGGAGGCTTGCCCGCGAGCAACTCGTACAGCGTGGCGCCGAGCGCATACATGTCGTCGGCCGGCGTGGGATTATCGCCCATCAACTGCTGCGGGCTCATATAGAGCAGCGTGCCGCTGGTCCCGAGCATGGAGTTGGTGAGACGCGAGTGCGTTTCGCTCAGGCTGCGGGAGATGCCGAAATCGGTGACCTTGAGCTGACGTTGTTCGGAGACGAGCAGGTTGGCGGGCTTGAGATCGCGGTGAACGATGTGGGCGGACTGATGCGCGTAATAGAGAGCGTCGCAAAGCTGCACGGTGAGCGGCGCGAGTTCCTGCAAGGTGAGGCAATGCCCGGGCGCATCGGCCTTGAGCCGGGCGAGGCTCGCGCCGGAGATGAACTCCATCGAAATGGCGGCGAGCGAGCCGGCCTGGACGAAGTCGTGGACCCGTACGATGTGCGGATGGGTGAGCTGCAGGCTGCGCCGGGTTTCGCTCTTGAGATCTTTCAACGCCTCGGGGTCGGCCGAGACCATTTCGGGCAGGAACTTGAGGGCGACGACCCGCTCGAGTTCGCGATCGCGCGCGCGCCAGACGACGCCCATCCCGCCGCGACCGGCAATCGATTCCAACTCGTAGCGGCCAAAAACCGTCTGTCCACCCGCCAGCGCTACGACGGTTGGCGCGTCGGCTCCCGAGGCACCGTCCCCGGAGCGTGGCTGCGAATCATCGTTGGAGGACACCTTGACCATTTTAGGCGGCAGTTGAGAGCAAGCCGTGAGTTTTCAGTCGGGTCGACGGGACGCAAGCCCTTGGGGGAGGTCGAAAGGTTCGGAGCGCGCAGACAGCTCGCGGAGCAACCGGCCAAACGCGACGAGCTCACGCATTTGCTGAAGGCGCTGGGCTGAATTTTTGCCGGCGAAAAACTCTCCGTTTCCGCCCTTGACCGAGCGCGGGCGGGGAGCACTGTTTTCCGTTCGATTGGTGCCTGATGGTGTAATGGCAGCACAGGTGACTTTGACTCACCTAGTCATGGTTCGAATCCATGTCGGGCAGCCATTCGACGCGGTTCGTCTCCTCATGGCCTGAGGTCTGCTGGCGGCGGGGGGCGAGTCGAACCGGTGGAGAGACTCGCGGGTAGTCGATTTTATGGGGTCGTCAGCTCGCTTTTTAAGGCGCGGGGCGTGCGACCGGGAAACGCCGCGTCAATCGGCGGGATGAGATTCGCTGGTCTCGCCGGGAGGCGGAGACAGGAGTTCGCCGCCAAGGACTTCGTCGCCCTCGCGGCGCCAGCGGTAGATGAGGGGGGACTTGGTGCGGTCGAGTTGTTTGTAGAGCACGGGGTCGGCGCGTTTGGGGAGCGTGAGTTCGGCGAGGCCGGTGGCATCGCAGTTGAGGAAGCGGGCGTAGGGTTTGAAATGCTCGGGGCGGCCGATGATGCGGGAGAGATTTTCGGCCGGTGCGGCTGGAATGCGGCGGTCGAGCGCGAGAAAGCAATAGGGGAGGCTGCGGAGGTCGATGCCGGCGCGCTGGCCGAATTTCACCCAGTCGGGGTTCGCGAAAATCTCCGAGGGCGGCGGCGCGAAGTGGTGGCACCAGTCGCGGGCGTTTTCGGGCGCGAGGATGGGGCAGGCGTGCTGGTGCGTGCAGGGGGCGACGAGGTGGAAGTGCGCGCGCAACTCTTCGCGGAGCACGCCCAGGTGGCGGCTCACGGCATGCGTGCCGGGCTCCACCCAGAGGATGGCGCTCGCGCGGGCGCAGAGGGCGCGCAGTTCGGCGAGCGCGGCGGGGGGGAGTTCGTTGAGCACGTGGCTGACGATGAGGAGACCGATGGGCTCGGCGCGGGAGATGTTTTCCTGCTCCAAAAAAGTGTCGCTCATGAGGTGACACTCGGGCTGGGGCGTGGTGACGGAGACGGGGAGCGCGGGGAACCGGCGGGCGGCGGTCGCGGCGGCGAAAGCGCAGGCGAGCGGGGAGTGATCCCAGAGCAGGAGCCGAGAAAAGTTCTGGGCGCCATAGGCGGCGAGAACGCGGCGGCTGGCGATGCCGCTGCCACAGCCCCAGTCGAGGATCGTGGCACCGGCGGGCGGGTGCCAGCCGCGCAGGCGGAGTTCGGCGAGGACGGCATCCCACTTCCAACCGATGCGTTCCCCATAGGTAAAATCGTAGCTGGCGAGGTCCGCGGGGCTTTGCCAGTAGGGTCCATCGGCGGCGGCACCCTGCAAAAAACCGGCGCGCAGGCGGTCGAGGGCGGGCCAGTCGATTTCGTTCCATGTCATGCCGTCAGCCCAGCGACGGGAGCGGCGGGGTTCACGCCCAAAATACGGGTGGTGCCGAGGGGCCGGGCGTCGGGAAGGAGTTAAGATTATCTTAAGGAAATCGCGGTCTTGCAGGTGCGCGCAAACGCGTGACGATGCTCGCCGACCCTAATCCGGATCGTATGGAGAAACCAAAGCAGCGCAGCCCGCAAGGCGAAGTCCGACCCGCGCCGGCCATGAGGTTTTTCGGCATTCGAGGGCGGCTGCTGTTGCTGGTGTTGGCGGCGATGGTGCCGTTGATCGTGCTCGGCGTGCTCAACATCCGGCAACAGCTCGGGGCTGCGCGGGCATTGCAACTGGAGCGGGCGTTCGGGCAGGCACGGGTGACGGCGGCGCTGATCGACAGCCAGCTTCGCGGGATCGATACGCTGCTGCTGGGGCTCGCCTCGACGGTGTCGGCCGAGACGCGCGATCTGCCGCGGAATGAGCCGCTGCTGCTCGCGGTGCATGGCAATCTGCCGGCGTTTTACCTGAGCCTGAAGGCGTTTGCCGCGGATGGCGCGCCGCTCGGCGCGACCGATGGCGGGCGGGAGCCGACGGAGAGTGACCGCAAGTTTCTGCGCGAGGGTCTCAAGCGCAGCGGCATGGTGGCGGAGGCTGCACCGGTCGCCTGGCGCGCGGGGCACCATGCGCTCACCTTGGCGCGCGCCGTGATCGGGGCGGAGGACCGGCCCGTTGGCATGGTGGCCGCGACGGTGGACCTGGAGCAACTGGGGGCGGTGTTCAACGCGCCGCCGCCTCCCGCCGGCATGGTGGTGACGGTGGTGAACGAGCGGCGGCTAATCCTGATGCGGAGCCGCGATGCGGAGCAGTGGATCGGCCGCGACGCGGCCGCTTTGGGCGGAGCCGCGGATGCGGACGAGCCGGGCATGGCGGTCTCGGTCGCCTGCGTGGTCGCACCGTGGCGGGTTTACGCGGGGGCACCCATGCAGGGGGGCTACGCGGCACTGGAACAGGAGTTTGGCCGAACGGTGCTGATCGGACTCGGCGCGATGACGGCCGCGCTGGTGCTGGCATGGCTGATCGCGGGGCGAATCACGAAACCGATTTTACAACTCGCCGCCGATGCGCGGCTTTTTTCCACGGGAGACACGAAGCATCGCTCGCAGGTGGTTTCAAAAAGCGAGGTGGGTTCGCTGGCGCGCACGTTCAACCGGATGCTCGACGCGCTCCAGCGGCGGGATGCGGCGCTGCGTTCGAGCGAATCGCGCTATCGCACGCTGATCGACAGCGCGCCGGAAGCCATCGTGGTGTTCGACATGGAGACGGGGTGCTTCATCGACCACAATCTTGAGGCGGAGCGGTTGTTCAAACTCGATGGTGACGCGTTGCGGCGCGCGAGCCCGATTTCGCTCAGCCCGGTTTGCCAGCCGGATGGCCGCACCTCGGCGGAGTGGGCGCGGGTGCACCTGCAGGAGGCCGTCGAGGGCAGGGCACCGGTGTTCGAGTGGATGCATGTGGACAGCGAGGGCCGGGAGATTCCCTGCGAGGTGCGGCTGCTGCGCTTGCCCGCCGAGGATCGCATGCTGGTGCGCGGCAGCATCGCGGCGATCAGCGAGCGGAAGCAGGCGGAACGGCGGCTCGCGCAGACGCTGGCGTTGCAACGCGCGATCCTCGACCACGCGGGCTACGCCATCATCAGCACGACGCCAGAGGGCGTCATCACGACCTTCAATCCCGCCGCCGAGCGCCTGTTGGGCTACGCCGCGACGGAAGTGGTGGGGCACCACGCGGCGCAGCTCATCCACGATCCCGAGGAAATCGCGGTGCGCACGCAGGCGCTCTCCGCCGAGCTGGGCCGGATGATCGCGCCGGGTTTCGAGGTGTTCATGGCCCGCGCGGAATCGGGCGCGCCGGGCGAGCAGGAGTGGACCTACATCCGCAAGGACGGCTCGCTCGTGCCGGTGCAGCTCGCGGTGACGGCGTTGTGCGACACCGCGGGGCAGACGACGGGTTTCATCGGCATGGCCATCGACATCACCGAGCGCCGCCGGGCCGAGCAGCAGCTCGCGCACGAGCGCACCGTGTTGGAGCTGATCGCGCGCGGCACGCCGTTGAACGTGGTGCTCACCATGCTGCTCAAGGGCCACGAGCAACTTTTCCCCGCGACACTCGGCACCGTGATGCTGCTCGACCCGAGCGGAAAACGCTTTGTGCAGAGCGTCGCGCCGAGTTTTCCAGCGGGCTTGGGCGAGCAGTTCGAGGGCGTGGTCATCGGCCCGGCGGTGGGCTCCTGCGGCACGGCGGCGTTTACGGGAAAGACCGTCATCGTCACGGACATCTCGACCGATCCGCGGTGGGACGATTATCGGCACTGCGTGCTGCCGCATGGACTGCGGGCGTGCTGGTCCACGCCGATCCGCTCGGGCCAGGGCGCGGTGCTGGGGACGTTTGCCCTGTATTACCGCGAGACTCGCGGACCGCTGCCGCACGAGCTCGCGGCCATCGCGAGCAGCGCGCAACTGGCCGGGCTGGCCATCGAGCGGCGGCAGGCCGATGTCGCCCGCGCGGAGCTAGAGCGCAAGCTGCTCGAGACGCAAAAACTGGAGAGCCTCGGCGTGCTCGCGGGCGGCATCGCACACGATTTCAACAACCTCCTCACCGGCATCCTGGGCAATGCGAGCCTCGCCAGCGCGGAGCTGCCCGCAGGCTCGCCGATGCACGACTACCTCGGCCAGATCAACCAGTCGTCGCTGCGCGCGGCGGATCTTTGCAAGCAGATGCTCGCCTATTCGGGCAAGGGCCGGTTCCTCGTGCAGCAGCTTGACCTGAACCGCCTCGTCGCGGAGACGACGCACCTGCTGCGGATTTCCATCAGCAAAAAAGCCGGGCTGCGTTTCGAACTCGCAAAGGACATCCCGAGCATCGAGGCGGATGCCACGCAACTCCGGCAGGTGGTCATGAATCTCGTGATCAACGCCTCGGAGGCGATCGGCGAGCAGAGCGGCGCGATCACGATCAGCACCGGCCTGGCGCGCGTCGATCACGCCTATCTCGGCGGCACGATCACGGCGCCCGACCTGCCCGAGGGGGAATATGTGGTGTTGAAAATCTCCGACAACGGCTGCGGCATGAGTGCGGAAACGCAGGCGAAAATCTTCGACCCGTTTTTCAGCACGAAATTCACCGGCCGCGGGCTGGGGCTCGCGGCGGTGCTGGGCATCATGCGCGGGCATAACGGGGCGCTGAAGGTGCAATCCGAACTGGGGCGCGGCACGACGTTTGAACTGCTTTTCCCCCGGGCGGGCGGCGCGGCGGAAAAACCGGCGGCGGCGCTGTCGGGCCGGCCGGCATGGCGCGGGCAGGGCACGGTGCTCGTAGTGGACGACGAGGAGCCGATCCGCCGCATGGGCGCGCGCATGTTACAAGCGCTGGGCTTCGAGACGGTGGCGGTGGCGGACGGGCGCGAGGCGGTGGCGGCGTTTGGGAAAGCCCCGGGAAAATTCACCGTCGTGCTGCTCGACCTGACGATGCCGCACATGGACGGCGAGCAGGCGTTCACCGAGATGCGCGTGCTGAAATCCGATGTGCGGGTGATTTTAATGAGCGGCTTCAACCGGCAGGAATCGGTGGCGCGTTTCACCCACGCGCTATAGCAAAATCTCGTTCGACGAAGCAATGGCGAAAAATCTTGGCATCATGGATGCCACGGCTTTTGCGCTGTGTCGGGACCAGAAGCTGCCG
>JANYBX010000170.1 GCA_025360615.1 Opitutia bacterium | reverse complement strand
TCTGCCTCAAGCGCAAAATCCGCAACTTCCTCGACCTCTTCCCTCCTGCCCGCGAAAGCGACACTACCAACGGCTACAACGTCCTCATTAAGCAAGGTGCGGTTATCGAAACCGAGCAAAAGAGGAGCATCAAAGCCGCCGTCGAAAGCCTGCCCAAGGATGCCAGCGACTCCAGAAAAGCCGAGACCGCCAAAAACTGGCTCTGCCGCGAATTCTTTGATGTCCGCACTTTCGGTGGCGTGCTTTCTACCGGTGACGACGTGCTCAAAGGTTCCGCCTTCGGCCAAGTGCGCGGCCCCGTGCAATTCACCTTCGGCCAGTCCTTCCACGCCATCACCCCGCTAGAAGTCACGATTACCCGCTGCGCCGTGACCAAGGAAGAAGATGCGAAGAAGGAACGCACGATGGGCAACAAACACATCGTCCCCTACGGTCTCTACGCCGCCAAAGGCTACATCTCCCCCGCTTTCGCCGAAAAAACCGGCTTCACCGACGCCGACCTCGCGCTCCTCTTCCAAGCCCTCCTTTCCATGTTCGAGCACGACCGCTCCGCCGCTCGCGGCGAAATGATCGTGCGCGGCCTCTACGATTTTGAGCATGTCGGCACCCAGCACGCCAATAACGCCGAACAAAACAAACGCGAAGCCCGCCTCGGCTGCGCCCACGCCCACGTCCTCATCGAGGGCGTCAAAGTCGCTCTCTCCGACGAAGCCAAAGCCGCCGGAAAAACCTTTCCAGAATCCTTCGCTGACTACGCGGTGAACAATCTGTGGACCGCCGAGAATCTCCCCAAAGGCATCAAGCTTCACCTCCGTCATGTTGGCCCCGATGCCGTGGTCGGCCCGCGCCAAAGCTGATCCCGCATCCCTTGACTTAGCTAACCAGTTAGCTAAGTAATCTCCCATGCCCACTGTTCTTAAGCGCAAGGCCGCCAAAGCCGATCCTCAACCCGCCCGCCGCATTGTCCGTAAGCCGCGCGCCACGCCCGGCCTCGCGCCTAAGGTCGCCGCCACGCCCAAGCTCCCCTCCGTCGTCAACGTCCACGAGGCCAAGACTCAGCTCTCCCGCCTTCTCGCCCGCGTCGCGGCCGGCGAAGAAATCACCATCGCGCGCGCCGGCCAACCCTTCGCGCGTCTCGTGCCGCTCGCGGAGGCCTCGTTGGCGACCCGCGTGCCCGGCCGTTTTAAGGGCATGTTTGGTCCTCTCACTGATGCCGAGGCTCTGGCTCCGCTTCCGCCCGATTTTTCCGGCCTCATCCCCAGCTCCACCGATCCGCTCTATCGCCCGTGAAGCTCCTGCTCGATACGCACACGGTATTGTGGTGGCTCGAGGCGAATCCGCGACTGAGTCCGCGCGCCATTCGCGTGATCGGCGATCCCGCCAATCAATGTTGGCTCAGCGCGGTGTCGGTCTTCGAGATCGAGACTAAGCATCGCCTCGGCAAACTTACCCTGCCGCCGCCACTCCAACACGGATGGGACTCCACGCTCACCGCCGAAGCTTGGACTATTTTACCGATAGACCACCGGCACGCCCGACTAGCCGGTCGATTATCAGGCCCTCATCGCGACCCCTTCGACCGCCTGCTCGCCGCCCAAGCCGAACTCGAGGATTTCGCCCTCGTGACGATCGACGACGCCTTCGCCTCCTTCGGCACCCGCACGCTGTGGTAAACCGAATGGCCACCGTTGAACAGCCCTCCGGACCGGCCTTACGAGAGCACATCCCCCTCAGCGCCCTCAATCATCAGCTCTATTGCGCCCGGCGTGCTTACCTCATCCACGCCGAGCGCGTGTTCGTCGATAACGAGCACACTGTGCTCGGAAATCTCGCTCACGAGGCCGTGGACACGCCCGGCTACGAACACCGTGCCGGCTGGGAACTCCTCCGCGCGCTCCCGCTCTTCTCCGATACCCTCGGCCTTTCCGGCAAAGCCGACCTCGTCGAAGCCCGCCGTATTCCGGCCGACTCGGCTCGCATCTGCGAAGCCCGTCCCGTGGAATATAAAAAAGGCCCCGCCCGCCGGTGGAGTAACGATCATGTGCAACTCTGCGCCCAAGCGCTCTGCCTTGAGGAAATGTTCGGCCTCCGCATCTCCGCCGGCCTGATCTTTCACGCCGCGTCCTCCCTCCGCACCGAGGTCGGTTTCGACGACGACCTTCGCGCGCTCACTCTCGCCACGCTAGATGCCCTCCGCACCAACCTCGCCCAACCCAAGGTTCCGCCAGCCGTGCTCAAACCACAGTGCGACGGCTGTTCCCTGCGCGGCATCTGCTTGCCCGAGGCAGCCATCGCGCGCCGAACACGCCTCTACGAACCTCGCGACTACAGCTGAAGTTGCGCGGCCTTCCCATGGCCCAAACCCTCCAAAACGTCCTTTACCTACTCACTCCCGGCCTCTCGTTGCGACGCGATGGTCTGGCGTTGCGCGTCGAGCACGAGAAGCAGCTCAAACTCTCCCTTCCCGTCCATAATTTGGAATCCGTTTTTGTTTTCGGAGCCGACATCTACGTGTCGCCCTCCGCGATGCGTCTATGCTGGGAATACGGCGCGAGTGTCTGCTTCTTCACGGATTGGGGCCGCCTCGAAGCGCGCGTCGAAGGCGTGCCCCAGGGCTCGATGATGCTCCGCCGCGCTCAGCACGCCGCCGCAAGCGATCCCACTCGCACTGCCACGCTCGCCCGCGCCTTCGTCGCAGGCAAACTCCACAACGTCCGCTGGCTGCTCGCCCGCAGCGCCCGCGACGCCGCCAACACCGAAGACGGTGATCTCCTCCGCAGTGCCGCCGAAGCCCACGCCTATCTGCTCCGCGAACTCAGCCGCACTCCCGACGACCCTGACGTGATCCGGGGCGTGGAAGGTCGGGCGGCGGCGCTCCACTTCGAGGTATTTGCCCGCCACCTGCGACCGGCCCTGCGCGCGACCTTTCCCTTTGATGGCCGCAGTCGCCGCCCGCCGCGCGATGCAATCAACGCGCTCCTCTCGTTTCTCTATGCCCTGCTCCGACACGACTGCGTCTCGGCCCTGACAGCCGCCGGGCTGGACCCCTTCGTCGGCTTCTTGCACACGGATCGGCCGGGCCGCGAATCCCTCGCGCTCGACCTCATGGAAGAGTTCCGCCCGTGGGTCGAGCGACTTGGGCTCACGTTGCTCAATCGGAGCGAATTGAAAGCCGCGCAATTTGTAGAACGCGACGGTGGGGCGGTCGAGTTGACCGAGGCCGCGCGCAAGACGCTCGTCGCCGCCTATCAGCAGCGGAAATTGGAGGAAGCCGCCCATCCGTTGTTTCAGGAAAAAGTGCGGCATGGCCAACTCGTCTTCATCCAAGCAAAGCTGCTGGCCCGGGCGCTGCGCTCAGAGGTCGACTACACGCCGCACCTGTTTGCCTGAAGACCCGCCATGTTCCTCCTCATCACTTACGATGTGAGCACCCGCGACGAACGCGCTGGCGCGCGACGACTTCGCCGCGTCGCCAAAGCCTGCACCTCCTACGGCGTGCGCGTGCAAAAATCGGTGTTCGAGATGCAGCTCGGTCAGAAAGAGTGGGTGGAGTTGAAAGCGAGATTGCTGACAGAAATCGACGTCTCTCAGGATTCGCTCCGGGTCTATTTCATCGACCAAGTCGGCAAAGATAAAATCGAACACCACGGCGCCCAAATCCCGGTGAATGTGGTGGAAGACACCCTCACCATGTAGTTCGCCGAGAGCCGGACCATGCGAAGCCCACGCCTCGGCCGCCGAGGCACCCGTTCGCAAAATCGACAAGTCTCTGCCTGTGACCGAGCAGTGAGCCTATCTTTCAGAAAGTGACCGCAACGCGTTTCCGTTCTTTGACAGTTTCGCAAAGTGCGCCCAGAACCCCTTCGCGTTCAGCCTCAAGAACTGCTCGCGGTCGCCCCGTTCTCACGAGCGGGGCGCGGATTGAAACACCAGAGAAGAGAAGAGAAGAGAAGAGTAGAGAA
>JANYBX010000144.1 GCA_025360615.1 Opitutia bacterium | reverse complement strand
AAAGGCACCCACGATCTCTGGTGCCTTTAAGCGGCAGCCGGCGCAGGCGAAAGGGCCAGGCTTTTTCCTCGAAGGGTGCGGCGGATTGCGCCCAGACCTCGACATCGTGGCCGAGACTGGCGGCCGCCTTGGCAATCTCCTCGGTAAACGTCGCGATACCACCGCGCACCGGGTAAAACTCATGGGTGATGAGGTAAACCGGGGAGGTGGGAGCGGGTGCGGAGACACTCATGCGGGATGGGAGGAATGATCGGTCGCATGGGGTGAGGATGCGGCCGGAGAGGCGCTCAGGAGTTAGGTCGGCACGGGTTGGCTGACAAGCGCGATGATACGGAGCGGATTTCGGCGACGATGTTCCTGCAAATCAGGAACAGGTGTCGCGGCCGCGTTTCCAAGGATGGGAAGCCGGTCCAAGAAATTGGGTTTACTTTCCTCATCCCAAACCTAGAAGAAACCGACAATGGCAGATGCAGTTCAACCCAACACCGGTGGCAACAAGTCGTTTGTGACTCCCCCCAAACCGTTTGCACCGGAGGATGAAGTCGCGCTCCGCGAGGCTCTCAAGCGTTGTTCGCCCTCGGCCTTCGAGTCCGCCGTGCAATACCGCAAGACGGGCAATCCCGAGCACGTGCCGGCCGTGGTGATCGGTATCATCGAGCGTTTCGTCGAGCCCGACCTGAGAATCAAATTGAAGGATGCGGATGACGACCTGCGCCTGATTGAGGACCTCGGCATCGACTCGCTGACGATGATGGAAATCGTCATCCTCGTGGAAGACGTTTTGCAGTTGTCGATTAACAACGACGAGCTGCGCAACCTGCGCACCGTCGGCGACGTGAAGACCTTTATCGACTGCAAGATTCGCGGTCTGGCCCTGCCGAAACCGACAAAGTTTCTCCCCATCGAGCAGATCGCCGCAGTGATGCCGATCCAGCCGCCGTTCCTCTTTTTGAACGAGGCCTCGGTCAGCTCCAGCGGGGCCAACGGCAAATACAAGATTTCCGGACAGGAGTTTTTCCTGCAGGGCCATTTCAAGGACAACCCGGTGATGCCGGCCTCGATTATGCTGGAGGCCCTCGGCCAGCTCGCGGTGCTTTATCTGCTCGAAGGCGCGGCGCCCGAACCGGGCAAGGTCATCAGCTCGTCGCTGATTTATTTCACCGGCTGCGAAGGCGTGCGCGCCCACCGCAAATGCGTGCCCGGCGACATTCTCACCCTCTCGATCAAGCCGAAGCGCATGAAAATGCCGCTCGCGACGTTCGAAGGCATGATTCGCGTGGGTCAGGAAAAAGCCGCGATTGCCGAGGAAATCACGCTCACCTTTGGTTACGCCGAGGCCGTGCTCCCGCCCGCGATGACTTCGATCAACCGCCATGAGGCGACATCGCCCTCCGCCGAGGCCGCGACCGTTCCGCTGCGCGTCGCGCTCAACGCCTGACGCGCCGGTCCGGGCGTTTCGCCGGGCCTCGCTGGCTCACCAACGACGGTCGTTGACCGTCGTTTTTTATTGGGCGCAGTGGTCACGCTTCACAGTTTTCCCCGGTGAATCTCCCGCGTTGACCGGCTCGTTTTCCGGGCCGATGTTCTGCGCAACATTTTGATCGCCGCGAACGCCGTCCCCGGTGTCACCGCCGCCTTACCCCGCACTCCGACATGCCCAGAGTTTTTATCACCGGTCTCGGCTTCATCACCAGCATCGGCAACGACGGCGCCACCGTCACCCGCAACCTCCGCGAACTCCGCCACGGCATCGAGCTTTACCCGCCGTTTCAGTCGCCGGAGATCCCAGTCAAGGTCGCCGCTCCCGTGCGCGGTTTTTTCACCGACTCGACCGATCCCGAGGACTGGACGTTTCCGCCCGGCTACACGATCCGGCGCGAAATCCTGCGCGGCATGGCTCCGCATGGCGTCTATGCTTGGTGCGCCATGCAGCAGGCGATCGCCGACGCGCGGCTGACCGACGCGGATGTTTCCAACAACGACACCGGCCTCTACGCCGCGTCCGGCGGCTCGCCTTTTCTGATGGGGCACATGCTGGAGCGGATGCACAAACAGGGCGTCATGCGCTGCTCGCCGCTCGGCATCGTCGCCTCGATCTCGGGCACGGTGCAGTTCAACCTCGTCGCGCATTTCAAAATCAAAGGCTCCTCCTGCGGCTTCGCCTCGGCCTGCGCCTCGTCATCCCACGCGCTTGGCTTCGCCTACGACGACCTCGCGCTTGGCCGGCAGAAACGCATGTTTGTCGCCGGCGCCGAGGACGGGAACGTGGACGCGATTTTACCTTTTGCCGGGATGCGCGCGCTGTCGCTCTCGACGAATCCTGACACTGCCTCGCGCCCCTTCGACACGGGCCGCGATGGCTTTGTCGGCACCGGCGGTGGCGTCGTGCTCGTGCTGGAGACGGAGGACGAAGTGATCCGTCGCGGCGTGAAACCCTACTGCGAAGTCGCCGGCTGGGGCCAGTCGTCCGACGGGCACAACGTCGCCATCTCGCATCCCGAGGG
>JANYBX010000126.1 GCA_025360615.1 Opitutia bacterium | reverse complement strand
CGCGCCGACCTTGCTGCCCGCCGCAGTGAGAGCGGCCGCCGAAGTCGGGGGATTGGAGAACCAGTTGTCATTTTCGGCGACGATCCGACCAGCGCCATCGAAAACGACGATCTTCGGATCGGCAATGACACCGGAAACGCCATACGTCGCCAGCGTCGGACCGACGCCGCGGATGAGGACTTGTCGCGAACCCGCGCCCACGACGAAGCCGGCGATAAGTGTGTCGGCGCCGACACCGGTGCGGCCGCGCAGAGCCAGATTAATGACGCCGCTGCCGGGCGCGGGGAGGAGGGAACTCCGCATGATCTGGCCGGCGATGGCGTAGGCGGTGGATTGGCCGAGCGCGCAACTCGTGCGAAAGTGAAAGCCAATGTTGATGCGAGCTTCGACGATGGCGTCGGACAGCGCGCTAAAGCTGGCGAACTTCGGGGTGATGGCGGGCGCGCCGGTCTTGCTCGTCGTAAGGGTGAAGGGCGTATCGTCGCCAAGGATGGAGCCGGCCACGGCCAGCATGGAGTTAATCACCAGCGCGTGCCCGGACAAGTATTCGGGGTGTGGCGGCGTGGCGCCGAGGGGAACCCACGCCGGGTCGGCGATGGTGGCGGCGTTCCCGTCGAGGTCGGCGAAGGGCACGGCCTGAAACGGGCGCCAGAGACCGTATTTATATTTAGACTGGAAACAGACGATGGTGGCGTCGTTGCCGGCGATGTTGATCAGCGCGAAAGTGCGGGCGTTGTCGACGAGCTTGGCGCTGGCGGGGATCACGCTGCGGATGTGGGCGTTGGTGTCGGCCGGATCGCAGATGTTGATCAAGAGTGCCAGATCGGTTTGGGCCTGCGTGCGGACGGTGCTGACGGCGCCGCCCTTGGCTTTCACCTCGTTCAGATCGACCGCGTAGGCGGCGGTGGCCATGGCGGTGGCACGGTCGGCGAAACCGTAGGGCGGGCCGGGATCGAAAGCGGCGAGATTTGTCAGCGCGAAGGGAGTGGTGACCGTCATGCTCAATCCGGCGTTGGGGCCGGTGGCGTTGGAGGAGTGGCGCCAGTTACCGGGAGCGGTGTTGCCGATGTAAGTCAGGACGTCGGTGAAATGATCGGTGGCGCGCCACGCGAGAATATCCTTCGCGACGGATTCGCCCCACGTGCGCCCAAGGGTGGTCGACTGGCTGTCGCTTCCGCCGCCGGAAATCTTCGCAAGGGAGGCGGCGAGCTGGGCGTCGAACGCCGCGAGCTTCGTCGGGAAAAGACTCGCGAGGGTGGTGTAGGCGGCTTGCGCGGCGGCAGCCTCGGCATTCGCGCCGGGCGGCGCGGAGGCGGTGACGCGCAGCGGCGTGTATTTTTTTGCGATGCCATTCACGGCGTCGAAAATCGCGACGTGGACGATGGCGGCGGCACGCACCTGTGTGTCGGGTGACGGGGCCGGATTGCGCATCGCAGCTTCGAGGGTGGCATTCCAATCGGTGACGACATCGGCAAACGCACCGCACGCGGTGGCTGCGCATAGGGCGACTCCAGCCGCAGCGCGGCGAAGGAGGTGGAAGAGAGCGAGACGATTCATGACGGGGAGGAACCTGATGCCGGCGGTGAGATGAAGACGGGCGATGCACACCGGCCCGCAGGGCCCGTCTTAGCGTGCTACAAGTTTTCCGCCGGGAAATCACAGGGGCCGGCGTCTTTCGGTGCGGAGCGAATCTCCGCGACTCTCACACCCGAGAGATTAACGACGCCCGTCGCTGGTGCGGGCTGTCACGGCGGCGATCAGGTGCCGTAACTCGCCGTCGATTTCCGAAGCGTTATTCACCGTCTCGGCGACATCCGATCGCAGCCGCTGGCCGACACGCTGGCGCAATCGATGAAGCGCGACGGTGAAAGCATGGGGTGTCATGCCGACGCGCGCGGCAGGCGTGGCGAGCGTTTCGTTGGCGCTGTTTTCCCACACGAGTGGCACGAGCACGTCGAAGAGCGCGCCGCGGCCGGTTCGTTCGTAGTCCTTTCGCAGCTCTGCGATCGAGCGGTCGATCATCCCGAGCGCCCAGGTGCGGTCGAAGGTTTGCTCGGGCGTGAGTGCGGTGTCGGCCGGTTCGCGGCTGTAGGTTTTTTCCGCGTCCTCAAATTCCAATGGTAGCAGGGCGTGGCCGCCGCCGCGTTTCTCCGCTTGGGCGCGGTGCCATTCGTTCGTCAGAAAATTTCGCAGGGCGGTGAGAAGGAACGTGCGAAAGCGGCCCTGCTCCGGCCGGGCGCGGGCGACGCTCTCGGCCGCGAGCAAGCGCGCGAGAAATTCCTGCGTGCAATCCTCGGCCTCGTGATGCGAGCGGCCCTGCCGGCGCACGAAGGCGTAGAGCGGCACCCAGTATTGGCGGCAGAGGCATTCGAGCGCCGAGCTGGCTATCGATCTCTCCTGGTCTTGGGCGCAGACGATCACCGACCATTGCGTGATAGGGAACGCGCTTCCAGTCGAAGCGCGTGGAAGGTATTCCGGTTCAGAACTCATGGTTTCGTCTCTTTTCTCTAAGGAAGGACGGCTGCAATTTGGTCGGCCTCGGCGGGAGTTATCTTGAAGCCGGGGGCAATCGAGCGATCGGGACGGTTGTTGAGGATCCATTGTCCCCACTCGGCGAGAGGCGCTTGGGTGGCCAGCGCGTCGATCTTTCCCCGCAGGCTTGTCACTGCGGCGGCATTGCCTGCAACGGGGACGAGTTCTCCTTGATCGTTTATCACTTTGCCCGCGCACACCGTGGCGAGTTCGAGGAGCCACTCAGGAGGCGTGGTGCCTTCCGGCAGTTCGGGGGCGACGGACCAGATTTCGGGATTCTGCGAATCGGATTCCGTTCGGATAAAGCGCCCGTCGGGACTGAAACACGCGAATGGACGCGAGGGGCCGATGGCTTCGGTGATCGTTTGTGCGGTTCGGGTGTCGAAAATCCGTATGCCGTCACGGAATGACGCCACGAAGCGTTTGCTATCGGAGCTGAATCGCAGGTTTCCTGAAAGAACCGAACCGGGGATGAGGGCGATGGGCAGGCCCACAGGCTTCGCTGTTTCCGCATTCCAAATTCGCGTCTCAGCGTTGCTCCGCGTGACAAAATAACGACCGTTGGGCGAAAAAAATCCGTAGTATAATGCGTAGCCGTGGGACAGGACCGGACTGCGGGCTACGCCAGTGGTGGGATCCCACAATTGTGCATGACCATTTCGATCGGCGGTCAGAATTCGGGTGCCGTCCCGATTAAATTGGGCGGAGAAAAGCTCAGTGTTTGGCGGAGGTTGGAACGTTCCCGATGCAGCTTTGCCTGTGGCGATGTCCCAAATCGCGGGTGCCCCTTGAAAAGCGACCCCTAGACGCCGCCCGTCTGGACTAAAGTTCACACTTGGCGGCCAAAAAACCCGGCTTCCGTCAATCGCCGGTCCGACGTTCTCCCCGGTGCGGAGATTCCACACACGGATGACATCGGTGGAGATCGCAACGAGATCGCCAGACTCACTGAAGGTTGGCGCCCATTTCCAATCGGGGGCGCCTTCCAACGTCACCCTTTTGGTCATGCTTCCCCGGTCGAGTTCCCATGCCTCGGAGGAGTGGCCATCGTGCACGATCAGGAAACGAAGATCCTCCCGGATGGCGAATTGCTGGGGCCGCGTCCACTCCGGGAACGCGAAGCCTCCGGCAACGTCTCGCCCCGAAGACACATCGATGACGCGGGCACGATCGCTTGCCAGCACGAGCAGTCGCGACGGCGCATCGGGAAAAAACCCCGAAGATCGAGAAATACCCGGCAGCTTCAGGGGACGTGCGCGACCGCGGCCAATCCGAAGTCGTTCAATCCGGCCTTCGGCAGTGCCAATCACGACGCGAATGCCGTCGGGTGAAATGATTCCGCGGACATTTGACGGTAGATCTTGGGGAAACTCTCCCGCGGATTTTCCCGTTTTTGCATCCCAAAGTCTGGGCGCTCCGATTGTGGAAGTGGCGAGGAGAAGCGATCCGCTTCGGTTGAAACTTACTTCCCAATCTTGGCCAAAAGCGGGAGAGGGGAGCGAGGTGCTTTTGCCGCTTTCGAGATCGTGGATTTCGGCAGTCGAGCCGACATGTAGCATTCGTCCATCGGGACTAAATTCCCAGGAATTGCGTCGGAGACCGCCCCTAGCGGATGCCGCCAGCGGTGAGGCTGACAGGGGGATCCGCGGATCATAGATCCGGACCCCAGCTCGCGGATCGCAAATAGCCACCCGGCGGCTGTCTGGGAAAAAACGCACGCTATAGGGTGCGGAAGAACTGCCAGGAGCGGCCGGCCCGATCGGCAGAGGTTCCACTTGGGGAAGGCAGTCCGGCAAAGTCCAAAGCCGCAATAAATCTCCTGCGACGACACAGACTCGCTGCCCGTCCGCGCTGAAATCGAAACTGGTGACCAGCTTCGGTTCAAAACCTTGTTCCAAGCAGCGTTCGCCCGTGAGGGCGTCCCACAGCCAAAACTGAGTGGTCCCGCCCGCGCCCACCCATCGACCATCCGGGCTCAATCCCACCCGGCCCGGGACCCAAGTGAAGTGGGGATTGAGTTGGATCGTGATCCCCTTCTGAAGCCCGCTTGAGGCGTCAAATACCGCCATGGAGTGATCGCGAAAATGCGCCGCGAAAACGGAGTCGTTGGATTTCGCGAACAGCCAGCCGTCTTCGACCAAGACGGGTTTTCCGAGATGGAATTCACGCAACGCCTCCCCGGTTGCGCCGTCAAATACGCGCATCGTGCCGTCTTCCGTGCCGGCCATGAAGGTCCGTCCGTCCAGCGCATACCGCATCGCGACGATGCGAGAGCCGCATTCGATCGGAACGCCCTCGGGCAGGATGAAGTTGGCCGACGTGAGCACCGAGGCGAGACGAGGAGCCACCGCCGAATTTAAAGGATTTTTCCGAGCGGCATAGACAAGATAGGCGAGGCCGTCGGCGATCCTGTCTTCTGCGAGATGATGGTTGGCCAGGTCGAGCGCGGTGCGAGCGGCTCGTCTCACTTCATCGGAGCGTGCCACGTCGGCCTGCTGCCGCAGTTCGCCCTCCTTCTTCTCAGCAAGCATCGCGCGGCTCCGCGCCGAACGCTCCTGCACAAACAGGAGGGAGGAAACCAGAAGTCCGGCAATCAACGATGCCGTTACAGCGGCGGCTGCACTCACGGCCAGTTTATGCCGGCGGATGAATTTCTGTGTTTGATAGATTCCACCTGGCGGCCGGGCCTCCACGGCTTCGTCGCGCAAATGGCGCTCGATGTCAGCGGCCAGCCCGGCGGCCGATTCGTAGCGGCGCGTGCGATCTTTTTCGAGGCAGCGCATCGCGATCCAGTCGAGATCGCCGCGAAGGAGAAGGGAAAGTTTGCCCGCCTCGGTGCCGCGCTGGTGAGCGATGGAGGTGCGGTTGATTTCGGTGAGCGTGCTGAGACGGGTCGAGGGGCGCGGTGGATCGATTTCGCGGATCGTGCGGCGCATGGCCTCAAGGCCGGACTTCATCAGCTCCTCTGAATCGAAAGGTGGCTGGCCGGTGAGCAACTCGTAGAGCAGCACGCCGAGGCTGTAGATGTCGCTGCGCGTATCGATATCGAGCCCGCTCATCTCCATCTGCTCGGGACTCGTGTAGGCCGGCGTGCCGATGAAAGCGTGGAATTGGGTGAAGAGTGTCTTGTCGGTGAGGTGGGCGCTCGTGGCCTTGGCGATGCCGAAGTCGATGATCTTCGGCACCGGCACGCCATCGTGCAGAGTGACGAGGACGTTCGAGGGCTTCAGGTCACGATGGATCACGCCCTTCTGGTGCGCGTGCTGCACGGCTTGGCAGACGGTGATGAACAAGCGCAGTCGGGCCTCCGCTGAGAGGCGGTTCTCATCGCAGTAGCGCGTGATCGCGACGCCGCGCACGAGCTCCATGACGAAGAAAGGCCGGCCGCCCTTGGTCGTGCCCGCGTCGAACACGCGGGCGATGTTCGGATGCTCCATCAGCGCGAGCGCCTGGCGTTCGGCTTCGAAGCGCGCGATCACTTCGTCGGTGTCCATGCCGATCTTGATGATCTTCACCGCGACGCGGCGGCGGATCGGCTGTTGTTGTTCGGCCATCCAAACGACGCCGAAGCCGCCCTCGCCGATTTTTTGGAGCAGCTTGTAGTGGCCGACCTGCGACCCGGGCGCATAGTCCACTTCCGACGCGAGGGCGAAACTGAACGCGCTGGCCGCCGCATCCTCGCGGGAGGGCGTGGGCCTGTCGGCATCGTCTGGATCCGAATTATTCAAGCTGAGAACGACAGGGTCCGTCTGAGGCCGGGCCTCATCTGACGCGGTGGAATGCGACGATCCGTCATGGATCGTTTCAATGCGGTCATGGTGAGTGCGGGGAGGAAGCGATTGTCACTGAAAATCGCGCCGAGAGCCGCCGCCCCTTGCGGGACAGCGGCTCCGTGCTTTCTGGTCGTTGCGCTCCGGGGCCGTCCTGCCGACGGGCTCTGAGCGCAAAAATAAAGGCGTCGTTGGTGCGCTTTACTTCTGTGCCACAAGGACCTTGTTGGAAGCGGGCTTCAAGTTGGCCGCCATCACTTGGACGGCGCGCTCGTTGACGATCTTTAGATCGGAGACTTTGTTTTGCGCAAAGGTGACGACAAGCGTGTCGCAACCGATGGCATCGGGGGTCTCCGGGTGGAAGCCGTAGTAAACCCAGACGTTGGCCGAGAGCTGGCGGTGCGGTGCACCGAGCAGCCGGCGGGCGGTCATGAGGGTATCGCCGCGCTGGAGGTCGACGTTCTCGACGTTGTTGGGTTGATTGACCTTCGCGACGTTGAAGGCGATGGGCGAGGTGGTGGCGGGGGAAGCGGCGAACGCGTTGAGCGAGGCGGCGAGGGCGAGGAGGAGGGCGAGGCGTGTTTTCATGGGAGGTGGATTTCGATTTTTGAAGAGAGCGCATCGGGATGCGGATGGCACCGAAGTCTTTGCTCGTTCGGCTGAGGCGAACTGGCTTGGACTTAGCACCGTCATCTGCTGCTACAGGTTTCGTCCGCGAAAAGTCACAGGCCTTCGCAAATTTTTCAGAACCTGTTTGAAACCCCAGAGGCAGCGGAGAGCACAAAAGAGAAAAAAATTCACCGTGGCGCTTCGGCGAGTCGGTTCGCGCCGCTGGGGGGAGCCAAACGACACCTCCCCCGCGCCCCCTCCAATTTTTGTTCAACGTGTCCGATCTGCTCGCTGATCGAGCACCACCGAAAACGTCCGGGCGGCGGCAAAATAAAAACACCGCTGCCGGGGGCAGCGGTGCGTGCTTCACGACATCCGTTGGAGAACAGATGCCAGCGGGCGGGGTGGTTTACTTCGCCGTGGCCACGAGCGTCGGCGCGTTCGGCTTGGTAACGAACTGAGCGTGTATGATGGCGAGGGCGGCGGCGTTGACGCCCCGGATTTCTGAAATGCGACCCTGGCTGAACGTGATGAGAACGGTAGAGCAAGCGTCCTGCTTCGCGCGGTCATGGCTAGGATTGAAATCGTGATAGACCCACGTTTTGTCGCCCAATTTGTCGTCGGGGCGACCGAGGTAGCATCGCACTTTGTCGATGGAATCGCCCGGCACGATGCTGGGAACGCCGTATTTTTCGACCGAACTCACCCGGTAGGCGGTGGCGGGGCTGGCGGCGGACACGGGAGCGGAGGCGAGCACACTGAGCGCGGCGACGAGAACGAGGGCGGAAGCGAGGCGTGTTTTCATGGGAGGAGCGATGTGAGGTGTTGGAAGGCGCACCGAGGTGCGGACGGCACCCGGAGCGTCGCGAATGTGCGGGAAGCCGAATTCGCGAAACACCAAGCGCTGTCACCAGCTGCTACAGGATGTGCCGCGAAACATTACAGGCATTTGTGGAATTTTTTGTCCGGTTTTCCGAATGGCGCCGCTTATAGGTTAAGACCACATGATTGACGACGCCTCACTCCTCGAAATCTACGCCCGGAATCGCTCGGAAGAGTCGTTCAGCGAACTCGTCCGGCGGCACCTCGCGCTGGTGTATTCGGCGGCACTGCGGCGGACCGATGGCGATGCACATCGCGCGAAGGATGTGGCGCAGATCGTTTTCACCGCGCTGGCCCGCGATGCGGCCGCGCTCAGCCGCCACGCCGCACTCACTGGCTGGCTCTACACCGCCACGCGCAATGCCGCGATCGACCTGATGCGCAGCGAGCGCCGCCGCCAACAACGCGAGGAGAAAGCCCATACCATGCAGGAAATTTCATTGTCACCTGAAATCCACGCCAACTGGGAAAAAATGCGGCCGGTCCTCGACGCCGCCATGGACGAGCTCGATGACCGCGATCGGGAGGCGGTGCTGATGCGTTTTTTCGAAGGTCAACCGTTCGCCTCGGTCGCGGTCGCGCTGCGCGTGAATGAGGACGCGGCGCGAAAGCGCGTGGATCGGGCGCTCGACAAACTCGGAGCCCTCCTTTCGCGAAAAGGCATCACGTCCACGGGCAGTGCACTGGCGTTGTTGCTGGCAAATCAAACGGCGATTGCAGCGCCCGCCAGCGTGGCGGCGTCGATCACCTCGGCAGTGCTGGCTGGTGTGGGAACGGCGACGCTCTCCGGTGCGGGCGCGACCGGAATTTTTATCATGAGCACATCCAAAGTAATAACGGGAATCACGGCGGCGATCGCATTGGCTGCGATCGGATCGGCCGTTTATCAGGCGACAGCGTCTCGCGACACCGCGTCGGCCGCGGCTTCGATCAGCTTGGAGCGCGACGATCTGCACGCGCGTCTCGCGGCAACGGCAAAGCGCGCGCAGCAGGCGGACGAGGCGCTGGCTGCGACGCAGAAGGAACTGGAGACTCTTCGCGCCAGCGCGGCCCAGCCGCCCGCAGTTCCCATCACGCGGCCACCGGCTTCGCAATCAGGTCCCGCCATGGACTACGTGCTCGAACATCCCGAGACCCACGCGGCTTTTGTCCAGCAGCAGGATTTGCGGGTGAAAGCGCGCTACGACCGGTTTTTCAAAACGGCCGGGCTGACAGGGCGGGAGCAGGAGCTGTTTTTCAAAACGAAGGAGAAGGTGACGGGTGAGGAACTCGATTTCATGGCGGTGCTCCACACGCAGGGTTTTGGCGTGGGAAACATGCCGGATGATCCGCAGGGCAGGGCGCAATTCCAGGAACTTCTGCGCGACCATCAGCAAAATCTCCGCGCGGCGTCGGAAACCATGCGCGAGCTGCTCGGCGGCGAGCGGTTCGCGCAACTCCAGCGCTTCGAAAGCACAATTCCCGAGCGCAATGTGGCCGATCAGATGGCAGCGCGGCTCTACTACACGGGCTCGCCGCTGACGACGCCGCAGGCGGAGCAGCTGGCGGAAGCGCTGGCGCGAAACCGCTTCGCGTCGCAAGCCGAGCCTTCACCCGGAAACACACTAAACGGAACGTTCATCACTCCGAAAATGTTGAGCGGGCGCGTCGGGCAGGCGATGCAGCAAGGCGGCATGAACCTGCTCGATTGGCCCGCGCCGGTCACCGATGCGGCCTTGGCCGAAGCAGCAAAGATTCTAACTCCGGCTCAACTCGGCGCCCTGCGGGAGATCCAGGCGCAGCAACTCACGCAATTTCAACTCGCGCCGCCTCCGCCCTCACCGGTGAAAACTCCGGCGAAGGGCAAGTGAGGCGCGAGCAACGCAGCAACGTTCAGTAAAATCCCAAAAACTAATGACTAAATACGAACACACCTCGGTCGTCCTCCATTTCGAGAAAAAGAATTTCGCCGTCACGCGCGGCGACGTGTTGCAAGGGCTCGCGTCGAAAAGCGCCAGTGCCCTCGCGGAGTTGGGGATCGAGGGATGGGAGCTTGTCTCGGTCGTGCCGTATGCCCGGGGCGGAGCGTTTATTCTCGGTGAAGCGGGCACGGATGCGGCGCTCGCGTTTCTGAAGCGCAGCGCGACGTAGGCGCGATCGAGGAAGCCGGCGCGGTTCGGATTTGGTTCGCGGTGGAGGGCGGCGTCGCGCAAGTGATGCGAACTTCGTCTCCACCCCGCGTTTCCCATGCTGTTGGATGTTTCCCCGCTGCTCGCCCTCGTTTCGCCGCGCACGCTTTCGTGGCCGGACTATGCCGCGCTCTCGGTCTATTTCACGCTCAGCCTCGCCATCGGTTGGTGGTGGCGGAAAAAGAAACAATCGAGCGGGCAATTTTTCCTCGGCGACGGGCGGCTGCCGTGGTGGGCGGCGGCGATCAGCTTCATGGCGACGGCGACGAGCAGCATCAGCTTCATGGCGCTGCCGGCGCGGGCGTATGCGACGGACTGGTTGTCGTTCGGCTCTTCGCCGGCGCAGGCGTTTGCGGGCGTGGTGGTGGGCGTCGTGTTCGTGGGCGCGTTGCGGCGGCTGAATCTCACGACGATTTTTGGTTATCTCGAACAACGCTTCGACCGGCGCGTGCGGCTGCTGGGAGCGGGGCTGGCGATTTTGCTCAAGGTCGGCGGGCGAATGAGCGTGGTGATGCTGTTGCCGGCGCTCGCGCTCTCGACCGTCACGGGTTTCGACAAGTATGCGAGCATCCTGCTGATGGGGGCGGTCACGACGCTCTACGCGATGGAAGGCGGATTCGAGGCGGTGGTGTGGACGGATGTGATGCAGGTGGGCGTGACGGTGGGGGGTGTGTTGGTGGCGCTCACTTGCATGACGCAGGGGGTCGAGGGTGGTTTTTCTAGCATGATCGAAACGGCGCAGGCGGCGGGGAAGTTTCACGCGGTGTCGACCGAATGGAATCTCGCGCAACCGACGGTGTGGGTTTTCATCGGGATGTTTCTCGGACACATCTTCGTCGTGCTGGGCGACCAGCCGCTGATGCAACGGATGCTGGCGACGGCGGATCCGCGAGAGGCGCGGCGCGCGGTCGTGATGGGCAACCTGATCGGGATGGGCGGCTCGATCATGTTTTTCTTCGTGGGGACGATGCTCTGGGCGTTTTATCACGCGCATCCTGAGCGCATGGCGGCGGGACTGAATGGGGACGCGATTTTCCCTTACTTCATCGCGAACGAGCTGCCGCGCGGCGTGGTGGGCCTGATCGTGGCGAGCTTGTTCGCGGCGGGAATGGGCGCGCTCAGCAGCGCGATGAACGCCACGGCCGCGATCGTCGTGAGCGATTTTCAAGGCACGCTTCACCCCGCGGCCACGGAGGCGCAAAGGCTCTGGCTCGCGCGCGCCGCGACGCTCGCCGCCGGCGGGCTGGCGACGGGCATGGCGGTGTGGCTCGCCTGGCGCGGGGCCACTTCGCTGTGGGACGAATATTTGAAACTCATCGCGCTGATTGGCGGAGGTTTTCCCGGCGTGTTTGCGCTCGGGCTCTTGACGCGGCGGGCGAATGCGCCGGGCGTCATTGTCGGCGCGCTCACGAGCGTGGCGGTGACATGGGCGGTGCAGAATTACACGGCGACGAGCGCGTTTCTGCACGGGTTCGTGGCGGTGGCGTCGTGCATCGTGGTGGGCTACGCGGCGAGCCTGGCGTTTGGCCGCGCGGCGAAAGGGAAGAATCTGGCGGGGCTGACGGTGTGGGATCGCGTCAAGGGTGCGGCGTGAGAGGGCGATTCGGAGTAGGTCGAGTCGTCTTATCTTTGCGCAACGGCGAACAGGATTTGGCGTTGCCCACCGGGAAACTTTCGCAGCTGAGCCAGAGAACCCGAGCGGCGGGCTGTTTGGCACGGCGCCGGACTACGCGCGTTTTTGCCAGATGCTCGTGAACGGCGGCGAGCTCGAGAGCCACCGGCTGCTTGGCCGGAAGACCATCGAGCTCATGGCCGCGACGCAGGTGGATGAGATTCCGCTGCCGTTTTTGAGGGGGCAGGGCTTCGGCCTCAGCGTGGCCGTGCGTAGTGCGGGCGGGGAATCGGGTGTGCTCGGCTCGCCGGGCACCTACGGCTGGAGCGGCGCTTACAACACGTATTTTCGCGTCGATCCGCAGGAGAAACTAGCATTCGCGATCTTTCAGCAGCAGACCCCGGCCAACGATTTGGAGAGCACCTATGGGTTTCAGAATCTCGTGATGCAGGCGCTCGTGGAGTGAGCGATGGAAGGATCGGAGTCTGGTTCCGGAATTTTCAATCGGTTTTGGTTTCGGCGGCAGTTATAGTCCTGAACAATGATGACCGACGCCGAATTGCTGCGCAGCTACGTCGATACTCGCTCCGAACCCGCCTTCTCGGAGCTGGTGCAGCGGCACTTCCACGTCGTTTTTTTCGCCGCGATGCGACAGGTCGGCGGCGATAGCCATCTCGCGCGGGATGTGGCTCAAACAGTGTTTGTCGAACTGGCGCGCAAGGCCCCGACACTCATTGGCCGACCCGCGCTTGTCGGCTGGTTGTATTCCAGCACGCGATTTGCCGCACTCCACGTGATGCGCGCTGAACGGCGGAGGATACGCCGCGAACACGAGGTCTATCTCATGCAAACGTTACCCCCGGATTCCGCCGCCGTCGTCGATTGGGAAAGGCTGAAACCCGTCGTGGACGATGTCCTGCACGGACTCAACGAAAACGACCGCGAGGCCGTGCTCATGCGATTTTTCCACGACCGGCCGTTCGCCGAGATTGGCGCCAGTTTCGGGATTACATCCGACGCGGCGCGCTTCAGGATCGAGCGCGCCCTCACCCGGATGGGGCGGGCGCTTTCCAAGCGAGGCATTGCTTCCACCTCAACCGCGCTGGCACTGGCCCTCGCTTCCCAAGCCCATGCCGCGCCGCCGGCGGGGATGGCTTTCGCCGTGGCAGCGGCGGCCTTCGGGGAAACGGCGACGGCGGTTGGTCTCTCGCAGACCATGGGACTGCTAAAATTTATGATGACCGCAAAAACCACTGTGAGCGCATTGATTGTGTTGCTGGGCGCCGTTGTCCTTGGCGAAGCCGTGCTTGGTTGGTCGCAAGCCCGGGAAGCGGAGCAGATTCGTGAAACTGTCGCCGTTGAAGAGGCCGAATCCAAAGCCGTGGTTGCGCGACTCAAGGAGGCTCAAGCGCAAGTGGCCGTGCTCGCGGCGCAACTTGAAGCGAGTCGCACTGCGCCAGTCGGCGTCACGGGTCGGGCGCCCGGAATTGGCACCGCCGCGCGCAGCCCAACCGACACGCCATCGGTGCGAGCTCCCGCGGCGAATTTCTCCGAGGCATTCACGCTGGCGATGGATGATCCCGAGTTTCGCCAGCTTCTCGCGGTGTCACAACGGGCGCGGCTGAATTTTTTTTATAACCCGCTCTTCGGCCAGTTGAACCTGCCGCCCAATCAGCTAGAGCGCTTCAAATCCCTCTTGATCGACAAGCAGCAGGCGGTCGGCGATGCGAACCGCAGCGCTCTCAGCTTGGGCGCAAATCAGGATGCGGCCTACCGGGGAATCGCCGGTGCCCAAGGGGAGATCAATGCGGAGATTCGTTCCCTGCTTGGGGAGAGCGGCTACACTCGCTATCAGGACTACGAGGCGACCCGAGGCCAACGCATGGTTGTGGACCAGCTTCAGCAGTCGCTGGCGCACACGACGACACCGTTGAACGACGATCAGGCGGCGCAGGTGGTTCGGGCGCTGTATCAGAATTCTCCGCCGGCCAATCCGCCAACCACCAATGGACTGGGCGCCCAAGTGGCGGCAGGCTTGAGGGTGAGGGACCTGACCGCGCCCATTTCCGCGCAAAATCTCGTCGATGTGCAGGATCTGCTTTCGCCGCCGCAAATGGCGGCCCTGCGATTATTGCAGCAGCAACAGCAGGAGCGGCAGCGGATCGCGAAAAAATTGAAGCAACTGGGTTCGGCCACGAGCGCGCCTTGATCGAGACCTGCCATGACAATACCCAAAATTTTTCTCCTCGTGCTCTTCATCGCGGCTGCTGGCGGCGCGTGGTGGAATTGGAGCCGGCAACAGGACCTTGCCGGGCTGCGTGAACCGAAACTGGCGACGGGCGAACGCGCGAAAAACGAGCAATTGCTGAGCGAGGCTCAAGCGCGCGTGCGGCAATTGCAGGCGGCGCAAACGGAGGCGGCTGCGCGGAAAAATTCGCGGGCCGAGCCTTCCCCTTTGAGCGGTGCCGATGGCGCCGCTTTGCCGCCGGGCGCAGGCGCGAAGAAAGCGCCGCCCGAGGCGACGTTGGAGCTGGCGAACCTTGCACGCTTGGAGACTACTGCGGGAGTCGATCAAGGCTACGGAGCGCTCTTCGGCATGCTCGGGCGCGAGGTAAGTCTGACTCCGGACCAGCTTGGGCGTTTGCGGAGTTTGCTGGTCAAACGACAGGAGGTTGAACTTGAGATTCAACCGGGTGCTGACGGCACGACGTCGTTGGATGCCGTTGCGAGCGCCTTCGCGGGCATCGATGAGCAAATTAAACAGGCGCTTGGCGATGTGGGCTACGCCACGCTTCTCCGGTATGAGAACACATTGTCGCAAAGAAATGCGGTGGACCTCGCGGCGCGAACCTTGGACCACAACGCCACTCCGTTCAGTCAGGCGCAGACCAATCAGCTCGTTTCCGTCCTTATGCAGTTTCCCGCGCAAGGAGAGGACCGTGTGTCCGGCAGGGCGAATCTGGCGGTGCTGTTCGACTCGCCGACCAGCGCCAGCACGATCACGGATGAGGCGATCGCGGCGGCCGCCGGGATGCTGTCGCCCGATCAGCTGCGGGCGCTGCAACTGGCGCAGCAGCATCAACAGGCCCAGCGCAAACTCTTCTCGCGGCTTGCCCAGCTCCAGCGTCCCTCTGGAGAGACGGGTAGCAAAGCGCCGTGACATCCATCCCGCGCCTTATTGCGAAGGCATAGGCACCTGCAGGCCATCTTTGATCCAGAGAAATTGCCCGGTCGTCGCAGATCGAGCGCGAGATGGGCGATATTTCCGGCGGATCGCGGCCGGTGCCATCGAATTTCTCGGCCCGCTTCAACCTGATTTCCGCAGTTGAAACACCGAGGGCGCCGAGAACGCGGAGCCGGAAGAGAGAGAAACCGGGTGCGCGAAAAGACTCACCTGCCGGGTGAAAGACGGATCTGCGGAGGTGGCGAGGTGCGGACGCCAGGCAGAGCTGCTTCCTCCGCTGTGCGGGGGAATAAATGGTCGGAACGGAGACCGGCTCTACGGAGCTGCGGCGATTTTTTCGCGGAGGTGGGTGATGCGCTGTTTCGACTCTGAGTTGCGGACGGCCATCGCGTAGGCGGCGGGTTCGCCGACGAGGAAAACTTTTTTCCGGCCGCGCGTGATCGCGGTGTAGATCAAGTTTCGCTGGAGCATCATGAAATGCGCCTTCAAGAGCGGGACGATCACGACGGGGTATTCGGAACCCTGCGATTTGTGGATGCTGATGGTGTAGGCGAGGGCGAGTTCGTTGCACTCGCCGCGCTCGAAGGTTTGCACGTTGCCATCGAAATCCGCGGTGAAACTGGCGCGCTCGGCATTGACAGCGGTGACGAGGCCGATGTCGCCGTTGAAGAGGTTTTTGTCGTAGTTGTTGCGGAGCTGAATGACTTTGTCGCCGGGGCGAAACTCGCCGCCGGGAGTGCGCAGAGCGCGGGAGTCGGCGGAAAGCGGATTGAGCGCGGCTTGGAGTTGGGCGTTGAAATTGCCGACGCCAGCGACGCCCTTGTGCATGGGCGCGAGCACCTGCACGTCGGCGATGGGGTGGGGCCACTTTAGTTTTTTCGGGATGAACTCGGTGCAGAGCTCGATGGTTTTTCGGACGCAGTCCTCGGCGTCGGTCGCGACGATGAAGGTGAGATCGGCCCACACTTGAACGGCGGAGACTTCATTGACGGCGGGTGGAAGCGAGGGGTCGCCGGCGTTGATGGCGTGGGCGGTGGTGACGATCTGGCTTTGGCCTTGCTGGCGGAAGATGATGGAGAGGCGCGTCACCGCGGGCGGTGAGGTGAGTTGAGAGCGCGAAGCTGTATCGGAGAAGGCGATGAGATCCTTGAGGACGTTGCCGGCGCCGACGCTGGGGAGCTGGTCGGTGTCGCCGACGAGGAGCAGGTGGGCGCGCGACGGGACGGCTTGGAGGAGCGCGGCGGCGAGGCGCGTGTCGAGCATCGAGGCTTCGTCGAGGATGAGGAAATCGGTGGCGAGCGGCGTGGACTCGTTGGAAATAAATCCGCCGGTGGCGGGATCGTATTTGAGGAGGCGGTGAATGGTGGTCGCGAAACCGCCGGTGGTTTCGGCGAGGCGCTGCGCGGCGCGGCCGGTGGGAGCGGCGAGATGCACGCGGACTTTTTTCGCCTTCAGGATTTCGACGAGGGCGCGGAGGATCGTGGTTTTTCCGGTGCCGGGTCCACCGGTGAGGAGAGTGACTTTGTGGGTGAGGGCGTTTTTGAGCGCGGTGCGCTGGAGGTCGGCGAAGGTGAAGCCGGCTTTTTTCTCGGCCCACTCGACGGCGGCGTCGGCCTTGATTGGCGGGAGGCCGCTGGCGACGCGCGTGAGGCGGGCGATGGTGGCGGCGATTTTTTGTTCGGCGCGGTCGTTGTGCGGGAGTTGGATGAGGGCGGAGCCGGGGAGGGGAGGGGAAAGTTGAGGGTTGAGAGTTGAGAGATGAGGGTCGGGCGTCGGCCAGTGGCGGATGATGGCTTTGGTTTTGACGAGGGCTTCGAGGCGGGCGGCGAGGTGGTCGCGGCTGGTTTCGAGGAGATTCGCGGCGTAGTCTTGCAGCTCGGCTTCGCGGAAGGCGGTGTGGCCTTCGTCTTGGAGCGTCTCGAGAGAGTAGATGAGGCCGGCGTCGAGGCGGGGCGGGGCGTCGTTGGCGAAGCCGAGGTTGATGGCGATGCGGTCGGCGGTTTTGAAACCGATGCCGTCGATCTCGCGGGCGGCGCGGTAGGGTTCTTCGAGGAGGATGGGTTTCGCCTGCGCGCCGTAGCGCTCGACGAGTTTCACGCACTGGCTGGGCGTGACGCCGTAGGTCTGGAGAAAAATGTAGAGTTCTCGCTCGGTGCGTTTCGAATCCCAGGCGGACTTGATGGCGGTGGCGCGTTTTTTGCCGATGCCAGCGACGTCGCGGAGGCGGCCGGATTCCTCGGTGAGGGTGCGGAAGGTGTCGGTGCCGAAGGCGTCGACGATTTTGTTGGCGTAGACTTTGCCGATGCCGGGGACGAGGCCGCTGCCGAGGTATTTGCGGATGCCATAGACGCTGGAGGGGAGTTCGCTTTTGAAGCCGAGGACTTTGAACTGCGCGCCGTGTTGGGCGTGGCGCGTCCATTCGCCGGTGAGGTGAAGGGTCTCGCCGCATTCGACGCCGGGGAGCGCGCCGACGATGGTGACTTTTTCGTTTTTCTCCTCGGCCGCGGGACGGGCATCGGGGCGAAACTCCGCGATGGTGTAGTGGTTTTCCTCGTTCAGGAAGACGATGCGTTCGAGGACGCCGGTGAGCGTGGCGGAGGGCGGAGGCACGGGCGGAGGTGAGGTGAAACGGGTTTCGGCGGCGAAGCAAACCGTGTTGCGCGACCGCGAGGGAGTGGCCATGCCGGTGCGATGAGCGATGTGATTCCGAGTTCGTTTTTACCCGTGATCCAACTGGCGGTGACGCCGGTGATTCTCCTCTCCGGCGTGGGCGCGCTGATGATCACGCTGACCAACCGCATGGGGCGCATCGTGGATCGCACGCGGAAAATGGCGGAGCAACTGCGCGGCGCGCCGGAGGAGGAGCGGGTGCATTTCGACGGGCAGCTGGCAATCATGTGGCGGCGCGCGAAACTTATCCGGCTGGCGGTGACGCTGGCGGGGCTGAGCATGCTCCTGTCGTGCGTGTTGGTGATGGTAATCTTCGTCGACGCGTCGGTGCACCGGGAATTCGGGCTGGAGATGGTGGTAATTTTTGCGGCGAGCATTTCGTGCCTGATCGCGTCGCTGATGGCGTTTTTGCGCGACATCTGGATGTCGCTTTGGGCGCTGCGGATCGAGGTGCAGCGGGCGCGGCCGGATGGGAAGAGTGCGGCGCCGTGGTGAGGGGATTTCGGAAACCCCCGCGAGCATGAACGTTATCTCGCGAACGTCGCTCGCGGGGTGAGGGCACCCCGCCTCCATTCGATCATTGGGCGCTACTCGCAGAGCGCGCGATGGAGCTCGGGGAGGCTGTCGAAGACGCGCTCGGCGCCGGCGGCGTGGAGTTCGGCGGCGGTGTGGGTGCCGGTAGTGACGGCCCAGCAAGGGAAGCCGGCGTTGTGGGCGGCTTGCACGTCGAAGGGCGAGTCGCCGACGAGGAGTGTGGTGGCGGCGTCGGCTCCGAGTTTTTGAAGAACGTAATCGGTGAATTCGCGCTGCGGCTTGAGCCACGGGGTGTCGAAGGCACCGAAGGTTTCCCGGAGCGAGGGAGCGATGCCCAGGAGCGTGCAGATCTCGCGGGCGGACGGGCCGTGCTTGTTGGTGAACACGGCGCAGGTGATGCCTCGGGCGTGGAGGTGGGCGAGAATCTCGGCCGCGCCGGGCAGAAGTTTCAGGCCGAAGGGGAGCACCTCGGGCCAGCGGCTGCGATAATAGGGCAGGGCTTCGGGGAGCAGGGCCGCGTGCGCGGGACCGAAGAGTTTTCGCACGGCTTCCTCCAAGCCGCCGCCGACGGCGTTTCGCACCTGCTGCATCGTGGGCGCGGGCAGGCCGAAATGAGTCATCGTCAGGACGTGGCAGCGGTGGATGGCGTCGAAGTGGTCGATGAGCGTGCCGTCGAGGTCGAAGAGGAAGGTGCGAAAACGCATGGGCGAACGGGCAGGTTGCGCGGCGGGCGGGGGCGTTGGCACGGCTATTTTTTGGGTTTTGCTTTGCGAGGCGACCCCGGCAAACAGAAGTGCAATGGCTGAAGCAACCGAGACCTTGAACGCACGCGTGTCGGCCCGGACCGATGGCGGGGTGCTCGCGGTCGAGCTGGCGGGAACCTGGCAGATCACGGAGACGCGGCCGAGCTGGGCGGACATCGTCGGCTCGCAGGCGCCGGAACGCGTGAGCGTGCGGATGGAGACGGTGGCGAAGTGGGATTCATCGCTGCTGCTGTTTGTTTTCGAAGTGGAGCAATGGGCCAAAAAAATCGGGGCCGAGTGCGATCTCGGCGCACTGCCGGCGAAGGTGCGGGCGCTGCTCGGGCAGCTCGTGGCTTCGCACGCGACGAGCGTGCCGGTGGATCGCGCGGAAAATTTTTTCACGTCGGTCGGCACGGCCACGCAGGATGGGCTGACGAAAGGGCGGGCGATCATGCATTTCGTGGGCGAATGCGTATTGGCGGCGGGGCAGCTCGCGCGGAAGCCGCAGAGATTTCGCTGGCGCGACTGGCTCGAGGAGATGCAGCAATGCGGCGCGATGGCGTTGCCGATCGTGAGCCTGGTCAGCCTGCTCGTCGGCGTGACGCTCGCCTACACGGGCTCCGTGGTCCTGCGGCAATATGGCGGCGACATCTATATCGCCGACCTGATCGGGCTCTCGATGGTGCGCGAGATGGGTGCGGTGATGACGGGCGTGGTGCTCGCGGGCCGGACGGGAGCGGCGTTTGCGGCGACCATCGCGAACATGAAGGCGAACGAGGAGATCGACGCGCTCGAGGTGCTGGGCATCCCGGCGGTGCAGTTTTTGGTGTTTCCCCGGCTGCTCGCGCTCGGCGTGATGATGCCGTTGCTCGCGCTCTACGCGAACGCACTCGGCATTCTCGGCGGGCTGATCGTGGCCTTCGGGTTGCTCGGGATTCCGCCGGCGGCGTTTTGGGCGGAGATGCTCACGATCGTGGATTTGTCGGACATCACGACCGGCGTGATCAAAGCCGTCGCGTTCGGGTTGATCGTGGGGCTCTCGGGTTGCCTGCGCGGCTTGCAGGCGGAGCGCAGCGCGGCCGGCGTGGGCCGCGCGGCGACCTCGGCGGTGGTGACCTCGATCCTCCTCATCATCGTCGCGGACGCGGTGTTCGCGGTGCTGTTCAACGCGCTGGGAATTTGAGCCGATGAAGAATCTCACGCCCACCGCTCCCGGGTCTCCCGCGACGACCGCCGCCATCGAGGTGGAGAAACTCGAATGCGGTTACCACGGCAAGCTGGTGCTCAAAAACGTGTCGTTCACCGTGCGGCGCGGGGAGATTTTCTTCATCATCGGTGGCTCGGGCTGCGGCAAGAGCACGCTGCTGCGCCATCTCGTGGGGCTGAACGCGCCGACGGCGGGCGACGTGAAATTCTTCGGCCGGTCGTTCACCGATGCGGACACGACGAAGCGGCGCGAGGTGTTAAAGACATTTGGCATGCTCTTCCAAAGCGGCGCGCTGTGGAGTTCGCTCTCGCTGCGGCAAAACGTCGCGCTGCCGCTCGAAGAATACACCGCGCTCAGCCGGCGCGAGATCGACGAACTCGCCACGCTGAAGCTCGCGCAGGTCGGGCTCACGGGCTTTGAGGATTACTATCCGGCGGAGATCAGCGGCGGCATGAAGAAGCGCGCCGGGCTCGCGCGCGCCCTGGCGCTCGATCCCGAGATCGTGTTTTTCGACGAGCCGTCGGCCGGGCTCGATCCGGTGACCTCGCGCAAACTCGACGAGCTCATTCTTCACGTCCGGGAGACATTTGATACCACCATCGTCGTGGTCTCGCACGAGCTGGCGTCCATTTTCAGCATCGCGGACCGCGTCATCATGCTCGACCGCGTGGAGCAGGGCATCATCGCCGAGGGCCGGCCGCGCGAACTGGCGGCGAACAGTCGCGACCCGCGCGTGTCGGAGTTTCTCCGGCGCGGGGATTTGTTGCCGCAATAGGCTTTCCCTCTCCGCTCCAACCCTTAACCCTGCACCCGCGTGAAAACCAAAATCAGCCCGGCCATCATCGGCGCGTTTGTGATCGGGGCGCTGGTGCTCGGCATCGTCGCGCTGCTGTCGTTTGGCGGCGTGAGTTTTTTTGCGAAGCCGCAGCGCTTCGTGGTCTATTTCGACGAGTCGATCCACGGCCTGACGCTCGGCTCGCCGGTCAAGTTGCGCGGCGTGCAGGTGGGCCGCGTGGTCGACCTTAACATCCGCTACGATGGCACGACCAACCACTCGGTCGTCGCCGTGCTCTGCGAACTGAGCAAGGACAAGGTCACCGACACGAAGGGCACGGCGATCGACGTCACCAACCGCGCCGAGTTGCAGACGCTCGTCGATCGCGGCCTGCGCGCGCGGCTCGACGTGCAGGGCTACGCGACTGGCCTGCTCTTTGTGCAGCTGGAGTTTTTTGACCCGAAGGAATTCCCCGCCGACACGCGCGTGACCGAGCTGAAATACGTCGTGGTGCCCTATGTGCCATCGGCGATTTCCGGGTTGCTCGCGAGCGCCGGGGAGATTCTGGCGAACTTGAAACGCGTGGATTTCGCGGGGCTTTCGTTGGAGATCAAGGTGCTGCTGACCGACGCGCACAAGCAGGTCGACGGTCTCGACCTGAAAGGCGTTGCCGCGCAGTGGAAAAAAACCGGCGTCGCCGTGGAGACGCTCGCGACCTCACCGGACATCAAACAGACCTTTGCCAACTTGAACGCGACGATGACCGATCTCCGCGCCGTCCTGGCCAAGCTCGACCAGCAGGTGGACGGCGGCGGCAAGGAACTTCAGGCGACGCTCGTGCGCGCGCAGGAGACGCTGGGAAATTTCAACGCCACCGCCGTGACGGTGAAGAATTTTGTGAACGCTCAGCAAGGCCTCGGCGAAGGCGCGACCGAGACGCTGGCCAAGCTCTCCGAAGCGGCCGATGCCGTGCAGCGCCTCGCGGATTTCATCGAGCGCAACCCGAACGCGCTGCTGACAGGCAAGAAAGCGCCGCGGTAGTCGGAAGCCGGATTTCGCATCGCTAATTTCCCACCACGAAGCCACGCAGCCACGCATGACTTGAAGCCCACGAAGCACACGACGATGAAAACTTTTTTTGAAGCACGTTTGGACGATTGGTCTTGGGTAGGGCGGGTTATCCCTAACCCGCCGCGTTTGACGTCGTCGAAGCGAGGCGCGGCGTCCAACCGGCGCGTTAGGGATAACGCGCCCTACCTTTCGATCCTTGCGCTCGGCATGCTGCTCGCCGGCTGCAACATCATCCCGCCGCCCTCGGCCGATCCGACGCGCTACTATGTGTTGTCCGGCCCGGCGCTCGTCGAGAACGCGACGCCGCCGATCTCCGGTGCGCTGAAGCTCGGACTGCGCAACGTGGAACTCGCGCCGTATCTGCGGAAGGGCACGCTCGTGGTGCGCACGGGCGACAACGAGGTGACTTTCCCCGTGGACGCGCGCTGGGGCGTGCCACTCGAACAAGACATCGCGCGCACGCTGCGAGCCGGCTTGATGGCGGCGCCGACGGTGGGGCGGGTGCATGTGCAGCCGTTTCCCTTCGAGGGAGAGCGGGATTTCGACGTGAACGTGCAGGTGATCCGGTGCGAAGGCGCGATGGCGCCCGGCGGCAAAAACGCGGTGGCGAAATTCGCGGCATCGATCGAGATCACGACGACGGGCGCGGGCCCACAGGTGGTCGCGCGCAAGCTCTTCGTCGCGCCCGAGACGGCGTGGGATGGAAAAGATTTCGCCCAACTCGCCGCGCAACTGAGCGCCGCCGTGAGTGCCTTGGGGCAGGAAGTGGCAGGGGTCTTGCCGGGGAAAAAATAACCCGCGGGGAATTTTCGCGATGAGAACAAGGATCCCGTTTGTTTTCGCCGTGATGCTCGTCGCAGGCTGTGCATCGACCTCGCAGTCCGAGGCGCCGGCGGTGGCCAGTCGGCCGGTGCCGAAAGAGAAGCAGCCGAACTGGGAAGAGATCGACAAGTCGACTCAGCGCACCCGGGAGCGCGCGCAGAAAAAAGAGGAGAAGCAGCGTCCCACGACTACCGAAAGCGTGGAAAGCGGGTTTCTGCCGATGACCGATGAAGAGTATGCGCGGGTGCTGAGCACGGCCTCGGACGAAATTCGAAAAGCGAATCCCAAGATGTCCGAGAGTGACGTGGACTCCGCGGCGCACGAACGCGCCGAGAAAGAAAAACGCGACTACGAGCGGAATTACCGGACGAGAACCTCCACGAGCTATGAGTGGAAGAAAAGTTTGAACCCTTGATCCGCTTTATTTCAGCGCGGCGGCGATGCGCTTGAGGGCAGTCTCGACGTTTTCGCGGGAGTTGAAGGCGCTGATGCGGACGTGGCCTTCGCCACACTTTCCAAAGCCGGCGCCGGGCGTGCAGACGACTTGGGCGTTGTTCAAGAGGAGGTCGAAGAATTCCCACGAGTCGCGGCCGGTGTTGATCCAGATGTAGGGCGCGTTGTCGCCGCCGACGCAGCTCAGGCCGAGCTGGTTCACGGCGGTGCGGATGAGCGCGGCGTTGGCGAGGTAGAAGTCGGTCATTGCGCGGACTTGTTGCTGGCCGGCGTCGGTGTAGATCGCGGCGGCGGCTTTCTGGATGGGGTAGGCGACGCCGTTGAATTTCGTCGTGTGGCGGCGATTCCAGAGGGCGTGGACGGAGTGCGTTTTGCCGGCGAGATCGTAGGCGACGAGGGTTTTGGGAACGACGGTGTAGGCGCAGCGCGTGCCGGTGAAGCCGGCGGTCTTCGAGAAGCTGCGGAACTCGATCGCGACGTCGCGCGCGCCGGGAATTTCGTAGATGGAGTGGGGGATCGCGGGGTCGCGGATGTAGGCCTCGTAGGCAGAGTCGAAGAGGATGACGGCCTTGTTGGCCTTCGCATAGGCGACCCACGCGGCGAGCTGGGCCTTGGTGGCGACGGCACCGGTGGGGTTGTTCGGAAAACAGAGGTAGATTAGATCGGTCGCGACGCTGGGGATGGCGGGCACGTAGCCGTTGGCGGGCGTGCTAT
>JANYBX010000117.1 GCA_025360615.1 Opitutia bacterium | reverse complement strand
CAAGTCGATCAATGAAACAGTCCAACAAGACGCTCGAGCAGACACCCACGTCCGTCACGAATCGGGCTGGCGCACGCTCCGCGCCGGCTGCCAGGGCGGCACCTCTTTGCGTTAGCCGACTTCGCACGCCATGACCAAAATCGACCCAGAAGTTGTTCGAGCACGCATTGCCAAAGTTGCTCGTGGTGAAGCGGAGCTTCCTGATTCGGCTGCAGATGATGTGGCGTTCCACATGACCGATTGGCTCGGCGATCTCCAAGCCTTTTCCCGATTTTGTGCCGCCCCGAGCAGTCTTTCTGACGCAGAGGTCAGCGAGCTTCTTATAGATTTTCTTGTTCACGTTCCGAATCACGTAGCCGCAGCTGGCAAGCTTTACACCGGAGTGCCAGTCACGGATGTTTTCCAGATTGGAGCGACATCAGAGGACGCCAAATGACGTCGGCTAGTTCTTCTGTTTCGACATAGCGCGACGGTTGAACAAGCCGCCCAAGACGGGCAAGCGCGGGACGCCTCGAAAGATTTCGAAATCAGGTCTGACCACGACATATTTATTAATGAAAAGACCGCCTAGCTTTTTGGCTGGCGGGCTTCGGGGCTGCGGCGGAGTTCTTCGCGGAGGCGGTTTTCATCCCAGCCGCGTTCGAGAATGTTTTTGGTGTAGGTCGCGAGGCCGGCGGGATCGGGCTCGCGCTTGAGGACTTCGCGATAAACGCGGGTGACGATTTCGCGCGCGGTGCGATCGACCCCTTCGCGGCTGCGGCGGAGTTCGGCGCGAAGTTCGCTGTCACTCATGCCGCGGCTGAGCGAACGCGTATAGGCGGCGAGGCCGGAGGCGTCGGGATCGCGGCCAAGGACTTCGCGGTAGGCGCGGCGGGCGATGGCATCGAGATCGCGGTTTTTGTATTCGGAGCTTTTCCGGATGTCGTCGCGGAGCTGGGTCTCGGTCCAGCCGGCGTCGAGGAGGCGGGTGCGATAGTTGCGCAGGCCGAGTTCGTCGGGGTCGCGGCCGAAGAGATCGCGGTAGGCGGCGCGGATGGCGTTGTCGGCATCGCGGCGGTTCCACTCGACAAACGTGCGGGCTCCGGGCGCGAGGGGCGTGGCGCGGAGCGAAGAGATGGTGAAGGCCCAGTTGAGGCCGGGTTTCTGGCCGAGGGAAATCGCGGAGAGGTCGGGCGAGCCGCGGCTGAGCTGGAGCTGCGCGCCACGGTAGCGGGAACTCTCGTAGGCGGAGAGCAGCACGGCACCCTCGAGGGCAATGGAGCGGATGCGGTCGTTCCAACGGCGGCCGCGCGAGTCGTTGACGAACTCCAGGTTTTCCAGCTCGGCACCGGCTTCGACGACGAGGCATTCGCCGCGATAGTCGGGCTCGGAGTAGAGCAGGACACGACCGACGGGCTGCGACTGCAACGCGGGCTCGGCGCGGGCGATGGCGGCGAGCAGGAGCGCGAGCACGAAGGCGAGGGGGCGCATGGCAGGTGTCAGGCGTGGCGGCCCTGGAAGGTGAGTTCGGCGACGCCGCTTTTGTCGAGGCCGCCGAGGCCGAGCGCGGTCAGGCGGTCGAATTGGAGTTTGGTGGCGGCGGCGAGTGGGAGATTCAGGCCGGCTTCGGCGCCGAGCACCCAGGCGATGGTGGAATCTTTCGCGGCGTGCGCGCCGGAGAAATAACAATCGTGCGCGCGGTTCTGCATGTCTTCGCCGTCGGTTTTGAGAACTTGGGAGTTGGCGCCGGTTTGCGCGAACACCTCTCGGAGCATCGTGAGGTCGAGCCCGAGCGCGTGGCCGAGGCCGAGGCCTTCGGCGAGGCCGGCGGTGTTGATGTTCATGACGAGGTTGACGAGTGCCTTCACTTGCGCGGCTTGGCCGGTGGGGCCGATGTAGCGGAGCGCGGTGCTGAGCTGGGCGAGGATGTGCTGCACGCGGTCGAACGTGGATTTTTCACCGGCGCACATGAGGTAGAGCGTGCCATCGCGCGCCTGTGGAATGGACGAGGCCATGCAACCTTCAAGGGTGGCGGCGCCGACGGCGCGGGCGCGGCGCTCGATCTCGACGTGGGTTTTTGGAGTGATGGTCGCGCAGTTGATAAACGTCTTTCCGCGTGCAGCGGTGAGGAGCGAATCACCGCTCCCGGCAAACACGGCGAGTTGCGCGGCATCGTCGGTGACGACGGTAAAAATCGCATCGGCTGCGGCGGTGACGGAAGCGAGGGTGGGGGCGTGAGTCGCGCCGAGTTCCACGGCAAGCGCGGCGGCGGAGGGAGCGTGGACATCGTAAACGGCGGTGATGACGTGGCCGCAGTCCTTGAGCCGGCGGGCCATGTTGGCGCCCATGCGGCCGACGCCGACGAAAGCGATTTTTTCAGGCATGAATTTTGAGATGATGGGGTTTGAGAGGAGAACTTTTACCGCGGATGGCGCGGATGTGGCGGATAGCCGCGAGTATTCCTAAAACCCATCCGCCGTATTCGCGCCATCCGCGGTAAAAGCTCCGATGGGTCAGCGGGCGATGAAGGGGTTGTTCACGCGCTCCTGAGTGAGCGTGGTGAGCGGGCCGTGGCCGGGGGCGAAGACGGTGTCGCGGTAGAGCGTCATGAGTTTGGTGCGGTTGTTTTCGAACTGCTCCTTGAAATGTTCGGCGCTGCCGCCCATCGAGCCGGCAAAGATGGCGTCGCCGACGATGGCGAGCGGCCAGCTCAGCCCGGTGATGAAATACGAGGTCATGCCCGGTGAGTGGCCCCACGTGAAGAGGGTCTTCACGGCGAGTTCGCCGAAATGGAAGTGGGCGTTTTCCTTAAATGTCTGCGCGCCGGGATGGGCGGAGGGTTCGAGTTCGCTGGCCCAGACGGTGGCACCGGTGGCCTTCGCGAGTTTCGGGAGGTCGGCGATGTGGTCCTCGTGGGTGTGAGTGAGGAAAATGGCGGCGACCTTGAGTTTTTCCGCGTCGATGAGGCTGAGCATGTCGTCGCAGTTGGCGCCGGTGTCGAAGGCGGCGGCTTCCTTGGTGCGGCAATCCCAGATGAGGTAGCTGTTAACGGTCATGTCCTCGAAAGACGTGTTGAACATCGCGAAGCCACGAGAGAAGACGGGCTGCTGCGGATACCAGCGTTTTTGCGCGAGCTGGGCGAGGGTCTCGGGGCCGAGGCGGAGGTGGCGGGCGATGCGGCGGTAAACGGCCTCGATGGGCTGGCCGCCTTTCACGGCGGCGAGATCGGCGAGGGTGACTTCGGCGCGCTTGGCGAGATCGGCGTCGGAGATTTTCAGGCCGCGCTGGGCCTTGTTGATGATGTCGTTGAAATTGTCTTCGAGGGGGATGCGGGCCATGGAAAATCCAAGGTGCGCGGCCCGCACCGACCCGCAAGCCGAATGCCGGGCGCGCGGCGGTGGGTTTGCCGTTGATTTGGCGCGGGCGCTTGCGCTTGGATGACGTTTCCCATGAGCACATCCCCTGATTATCTGAATTCTCTCTTCTCACTGCGCGGCAAAGTCGCGGTCGTCATTGGCGGCACCGGCGAACTTTGCGGAGCGATGGGCGAAGGTCTCGCCGCAGCTGGCGCGGAAGTCGTGCTCGTGGGGCGCAACGAGGAAAAGGCCAAGCCGCGGCTCGAGCGCATCGTGGCGGCGGGCGGCAAGGGCTACTTCGTCTCGTCCGAAGCGAGCGACAAGCAAGCGGTGCAGTCGTTGCTCGACACGGTGCTCAAACGTTCTGGCCAGGTGGACATCGTGATCAATGGCGCCGGCGTGAATTCGGCGACGCCGTTTCTCGAAATCGCCGAGGACGAGTTTGACCGCATCATCAAGATCAACCTCAAAGGCGTGTTTCTCGGCTGCCAGATTTTCGGCAAGTATCTCGTCGAGCGCGGCGCGGGCGGCTCGATCATCAATCTCGGGTCAATGTCGGGCATTGTGCCGTTGTCGCGCGTCTTCACTTATTCGGCGAGCAAGGCGGCGGTGCACAATCTTTCCAAAAACCTGGCCCGCGAGTGGGCGCCCAAGGGCGTGCGCGTAAATACGGTGGTCCCCGGATTTTTCCCGGCGGAGCAAAACCGCAAGATTCTGTCGCCGGAACGCGTGGCTTCGATCCTGGGCCACACGCCGATGAAGCGCTTCGGCGAGGCACGCGAACTCGTTGGTGCCACGCTCTTGCTGGCGAGCGACGCGGCTGGCGGTTTTATCACCGGCTCGGAAATTGTCGTCGATGGCGGCTATCACGCGATGACGATTTGAGCGCACGGGACGGAGTGATGGAGGCTATATTGAAGCTTGCGGCATCGTTATAGTGATGATGTCTTGAGCGTCTATGGTTACCGATAAACTTAAGGAACTCGAAGCGACGAAGGCAAAAGTCGCCGATCTCGAAAAATCAATCGCGAGCGAACTCAACCAAGCTTTGGCGGCGCTGCCGGCTCAGTTTGGTTTTGGTTCGGTGCAGGACTTCATCAAGGCGGTCAAGGTCGCCGGCGGTGGTCGCCGCAAGGCCAAGGCGGGCAAAAAGGCCGGCGGTAAAAAACGCACGCGCGCGGTGATCACCGATGCGACGCGCGCCAGCGTGAAAAAGCTGGTCGAAGCCAAGAAGTCCGGATCTGAAATCGCCAAGGCGCTTGGCATCTCCCTGCCCAGCGTGCAGAATATCAAGAAATCACTCGGCCTCGTGAAGCCGCGCAAGTAACCGAAACTGCCTCGAATTATTTTCAGCCCCGCCCGTCACGGCGGGGCTTTTTGTTTGGCTCGCGGCACGGAGCCGGTGAATTTCCAATTCATGCCGGTTACTTTTATACAGGCCAATACCAACGGTCGTTTGCACGGAGCGCACGAGCCATCGATCGCGCCGCTCAACCGCGGCTTTTTGTATGGCGACGCCATTTACGAAGTCTGGCGCACTTATCGCGGGGTGATTTTTGCGTGGGAGGAACACTGGCGGCGTTTATTGCGTTCGGCGGCGGCGTTGCACTTGGAACTGCCTTTCAAGCCGGAGCCGATGCTGACGGAGATTCGGCGCACGGTGGCGGCGTTTCGGGAGACGAGCCGGTTTGCCGGCGAACTCTATATCCGGCTTCAGATCACGCGCGGCTCGGGGGCCATCGGGCTCGATCCGGCGCTGGCGGACCGGCCGGATTTCGTGTTGCTCGTGCAACCGTGTCCGGATTTATCGGTGGAAAAATGGACGGCGGGGCTGCGACTTTCGGTCGCCACATCGGTGCGGCGCAATCCGGTGGAGAGCCTGAGCCCGGCTTGGAAGACGGGGAATTATTTGAACAACGTGCTCGCGCTGCGCGAGGCGCGGACGCGAGGCGCGGACGAGGTCGTGATCCTGAATCTCGCGGGGGAAATTACGGAGGCGGCGGTCTCGAATATCGGGTTTGTGCGCGATGGCGTGGTGGTCACGCCGCCGGTGTCGGCGGGGATTTTGGGCGGGATTACGCGGGCGCTGTTGTTGGAAAAAATCGCGACGATGGCGGGCGTGACGATGCGGGAGGAAACCATCAGGCCCGGTGATTTTGCCACAATGGACGAATGCTTTTTGCTCTCGACCACGAAGGACGTGACGCCGGTGGCGGCGATTGATGAAGCGCGTTTCAAGATCGGTCCGGAGACGGCCACGATGCGTTTGAAGGCGGCGTTTGCCGACTATGTGCGGGCGTATGCGGCGGACCACGCGGAGCTGAAAGCGTGAGACGAAATGGAGGCGGGGTGCCCTCACCCCGCATTGACGTCGCTCGCGGGCGGCGCGAAGCAGGGTGGGGCACCCCGCCTCCATTTCGAGAAGGACTCAGTAGCGGCGCATCGCGGGATCGAGGCGTTCGGCCCAGGCGTCGATGCCGCCGGCGACGTTGCTCACGCGGGGAAATCCCTTGGCGCGGAGAAACTCCGTGGCGCGGAGACTGCGGCCACCGTGATGACAATGGATCAGCAGGTGCTTGTCGTGCGGCAGCGTGGCGAGGTGCTCGGGGATTTGGCGGAGGGGGATTAGCCCGGCACCGGCGATGCGGCAGATTTCCACCTCGTAGGCTTCGCGCACGTCGATGAGCAGCGTGTCGGCGGGCGCGGAAGCGAGCAGGCGCTGGGTTTCCTCGACGGTGATCTCGAGCGGGACGGATTGGTCGGGCATGGCGGCGGTGTTTTTAGGCAAAACGGGGGCGCAGGAAAAATCGTAATGGGATGGATCGAGCGCGGTGATTTTGGGTTGAGCACCGCAGACGGGACAATCGGGGGCGCGGGAAATTTTGAGCGTGCGGAAATTTTGGCCGAGGGCGTCGTAGGTCAGCAGACGGCCCCGGAGCGGATCGCCGATGCCCGTGATGAGCTTGATCGTTTCAAGGGCCTGCAGGCTGCCGATGACGCCGCAGAGCGCGCCGAGCACGCCGGCTTCGCCGCAGTTCGGCACGGTGCCGGGAGCGGGCGGCACGGGGAAGAGGCACCGGTAGCACGGCGCGCCCGCGGCGGAATCGAAGACGGTGAGCTGGCCTTCGAATTTGTAGACGCTCCCGTGGACGAGCGGGCGGCGGGTGAGAACGGCGGCGTCGTTGTTGAGGTAACGCGTGGCGAACGTGTCAGTGCCATCGACGATGATGTCGTAGCTGGAGAAAAGAGTGAGGGCATTGGAGACGGTGACGCCCTCGGGATGCTCGACGATTTTGCCAAACGGATTCGTGGCGCGGAGGCGGCGGGCGGCGGAGGAGACTTTAGGTTGACCGATGGCCTGGTCGTCGTGAAGGAGCTGGCGCTGGAGATTGTGCGCTTCCACGCGGTCGAAGTCGGCGATGCCGAGGGTGCCGACGCCGGCGGCGGCGAGATAGAGTGCGGCGGGACTGCCCAGGCCGCCGGCCCCGATCACGAGCACGCGGGCGGCGGCGAGTTTTTGCTGACCCGCGACGCCGATTTCCGGGAGGAGGATGTGCCGGCTGTAGCGCGCGAGTTCGGCGGGCGAGAGCGAGGGCGAGTCGGCGGGCATCGATGGGAAAGAGAGCCGGGCGCGCGCGGGCCGCAAATGAAATTGCGCCGGGGCGGCGGGGCCGGCGAAATCGCCGGATGCGCTGCATCGGAATCGACTACGGCACTCGCCGCCTGGGACTCGCCTATGGCGACGAACTGGGCGTGGCCACGCCGCTGCCGGCGCTCGTGGACGCGGATGAGGCGAAGCGCTGGGCCGGGCTCGGCGTGATGGTGAAGGCGCGGCGCGCGACGGACCTCGTGCTCGGTTATCCGCTCAACATGGACGGCACGGCGGGTTTCAAGGCGAAGGAAGTTGATGCGTTTGCCGCTCGGTTGCGCGCGGAGTTTGCGCTGCCGGTGCATCTGGTGGACGAAACGCTCACGAGCCACGAGGCGGAATCGACGATCGCGAAGCACCAACGCCGCGCGGTGCGCGCGAGCGGGATCGTGGACTCGCGGGCGGCGACGCTGATCCTGCAGGATTTTTTGAACTTGGAGTTTCCCCCGGAGGCGCAGCCGTGACCGAGGAAAAAAGGCCGGAGCAACGCCCCGAGTCTCCACCGGGAACGAAGCGTTGGAAATGCGTGTGCGCCTACGACGGCGCGCCGTTCGGCGGCTGGCAGAGTCAGCCGGGTGGGAACGCGATCCAAGACGTGATCGAGGCGCGACTGGCGCAGATTTTCAGCGCGCCGGTGCGAACCCACGCGAGCGGGCGGACGGATGCGGGTGTGCATGCGCGCGGGCAGGTGTTTCATTTCGAAGCGGCGTGGCGGCATGGCGCGGACCGGTTGCAGGCGGCGTTGCGCTCGGCGCTGCCGGCGGCGATCCAGATCAGATCGGTGCGCGCGGTGTCGCGGGAGTTTCACGCGCGGTTTTCGGCGACGGGAAAAATCTATGTTTACCACCTGCACCTCGGCGACACGGATCCGTTCACGCGGCCGTATAGCTGGTCGGTGTTCAAGCCGCTCGATTTCGCAGCGATGGAGGAGGCGGCGGCGGGGCTGCGCGGGCGGAATGATTTCAAGGCGTTCTCGGCGTTGAACGGCGCGGAGATGCCGGACACGGTGCGCGATTTGCGCCGGCTGGAAATCGCGCGGCGGGGGGCGCGCGTGCGCATCACGGCGGAGGCGGATGGATTTTTATATAAGATGGTGCGCAGCCTCGTGGGCGCGCTCGTGACGGTGGGCGAGGGAAAACTCACGCCGGCGTCCGTGCGGGAGATGCTGGTTTCGCGCGAGCGCCGGCCGCTCGTGCAGACGGCGCCGCCCCAGGGATTGTTTTTGGAGAAAGTTTTCTACCGATGAGCGGAAACAATTTGCGCGAGCTCGCGCGCGGTTTAGGCGACGTGGTGTTTCCGCCGGTGTGCGTGCATTGTCGCGGGGTGGTGGAGGCGAGCGGGTTTCGACATCTTTGTGGGAAATGCGCGGGGCAGCTCGACTTCGTGCATGCGCCACACTGCTCGACGTGCGGGCATCCGTATTACGGGGTGCTCGAGGGCGAACGGATGTGTCCGCACTGCGAAGGGCTGGAGCCGGCGTTCGACGCGGGTTGCACGGCGGTGTTGTTCAAGGGGCCGGCGCGGGCGCTCGTGATCGAGTTGAAATATCACCGCGGGCGGCACGTGCTGGCGGACATGGAGGAAGTCTTCCGACGTTCGCCGGAAGTGCTCGCACACGTGGGCGGAGCCGTGCTCGTGCCGGTGCCGCTGCATTCGCGCAAGGAGCGCGAGCGCGGGTTTAACCAGAGCGCGTTGCTGGCGGCGGCACTGGCGCGGGCGGCGGGTGCGGGCACGCGCGTGGAGGAGCTGCTGCGGCGCACGACGGACACGCAGACGCAAACGGCTTTTGACCGAAAGACGCGGCAGGCGAACCTCAAAAATGCCTTTGCACTGGCCGGAGGCGCCGCCCTTAGTGCGGGTCAGAAATATGTGCTCGTCGATGACGTTTTTACGACCGGTTCCACGCTCAACAGTTGTGCCCGCACGCTGCGGCGCGCGGGGGCTTTGAACCTCGGCGTCGTCACCTTCGGCCACGGCTGATTTCCCCCGATTCCTCCATGCATTTCGACAAACCGACCTACAAAGTCCGCAAGACCGCCAAGAAGGAGATCCCGAAAGGGCTCTACACGAAGGATCCGCTCACGGGCGAAATTCTCTTCAACAAGGAAATCGAGGATAACCAGATGGTCGTGCCCCGCAGCGGGCATCATTTTCCCATCGGGGCGCGGGCTCGGATTGCGAGCCTGTTCGACGAGGGCACCTTTGCCGAGGCCGACGCGGGCGTGCGCTCGAGCGATCCGCTGAAGTTCGTGGATTCGCAGGCCTACCCTGACCGCATCAAGCGTTATGAAAAAGACAGCGGCCTGACGGAAGCGGTGGTGTGCGGCATGGGCAAGATTCACGGGATCAAGGTGTCGGTCGCGGTGATGGATTTTCGTTTTTGCGGCGGCGCGATGGGCGCGGCCGCGGGCGAGAAAATCACGCGGGCGATCGAGGCCGCCATCGAGAAAAAATGTCCCTGCATCATCTTCAGCGCCTCGGGGGGCGCGCGGATGCAGGAAGGAATTTATTCGCTGATGCAGATGGCGAAGACGAGCGCGGCGCTCGGGCGGCTCGCACAGGCGAAGCTGCCTTTCATCTCGGTGCTCACGCATCCGACGATGGGCGGCGTGACCGCTAGCTTCGCGACGCTGGGCGACGTGATCATCGCGGAACCGGCGGCGTTGATCGGCTTCGCCGGCGCGCGCGTCATCAAAGACACGACTAAGCAATCGCTGCCCGCGGGCTTTCAGACGGCGGAGTTTTTGCTCAAGCACGGGCTGATCGACCAGATCGTGAGCCGGCTGGAAATGCGCGAACGGCTGCGCGACGTTCTTTCGGCTTTGCACACCAAGAAGCGGCCGGCGGCGGTGGCGTAGGCTCAACGGCGGGTGAGGGCACCCGCCCTCCATTTCCAGTAGCGGAGCGAGACACGCATGACTTCTTCCTCTTCGAGCAACCCCGGCTACGCGGCGGTGCAGGATTATCTTTTCGGCCTGAAAACCCAGGGGCCAAAGTTTGGCATCGACCGGATGCGGCTGCTCGCGGCGGCGCTCGGTCATCCCGAGCGCGCGGTGCCGTGCATCCACTTGGCGGGCACGAACGGGAAAGGCTCGGTGGCGGCGATGCTGCGGGCGATTTTTCGCGCGGCGGGTTGGCGGACAGGACTCTACACCTCGCCCCACTTGGTGCGGCTCGGCGAGCGGGTGCAGGTGGACGGGGAGATTTTGAACGAGACGGAGATCGCGGAGTTCGTGCGCGAGCTGCGGCCGGTGGCGGAGCGATTGGCGGCCGAGGGAGCACCGGACGATCACCCGAGTTTTTTTGAGTTCATGACGGCGATGGCATTTCTCCAATTTGTGAAGAAGCGCTGTGACGTGAACCTCATCGAAGTCGGGCTCGGCGGGCGGCTGGATGCGACCAACATCGTGACGCCCGAGGTGAGCGTAATCACGTCGATCGGGCTCGATCATTGCGAGATGCTGGGCGACACGATCGAGCTGATCGCGGCGGAGAAAGCCGGTATCATCAAGCCGGACGTGCCGGTCGTAGTTGGCCAAATGCCGGCGGCGGCCGAGCGAGTGGTGCGCGCACGGGCGGCGATTTGCGGCGCGAAAGTCGTGAGCGTGGCGGAGGAGTTTGGCGACGCGTCGGGCACGTTGGAAAAATTTCCGCGAACGAATTTGGAAGGAGACTATCAGCGTTGGAATGCGGCGACGGCGACGCTGGTTGCGCGCACCATGCCGGCGCGCTGGCGACTGACGGAGGAAGCGATCGCGCGTGGTCTGATGAACGTGGATTGGCCGGGCCGCTGGCAGCGCGTGCGGTTGGCCGGGCGGCTGACGGTGCTCGACGCGTCGCACAATCCCGAGGGAGCGCACGTGCTCGACACGAATCTGGCGAAGCTCGTGGCCGAGACGGGGCGGGCGCCAATCGTGATCACGGGGGTGTTGGGTGCGGCGCGGGCGCGGCCGCTGCTGGAGACGATTGGCCGGCATGCGCGGGAGATTCATCTCGTCGTGCCGCAGCAGGCGCGCGCGAGCAGCTATGCGGAGTTGGAGGCGCTGGTGCCGGCGGAGTTTTATCAGCGGGGCGGGCGCGTGGTGCGGGATACGGTTGAGCGGATATTTCCGGGTGGCGATGGGTGCGCACTCGGAGGGCCGGACGATGTGGTCGTGGTGACGGGGTCGATTTATTTGCTCGGGGAAGTGATGGCGCGGCTCGCGCCGCAACGCGGGCCGGGCGAGGGAAGATTGCAGGATTTTTGAGGGGAGTGGGTGATGCGCCGCCAATCGCGGGCGGCGGCTGACGCCAGTCGAAGACGGGCGCTACGCTGGCGGAGCGGATGGATTGGCGTTTGACGAGGGCGGGGCGCGACCTACTTTCCGCAGCGACACCCTGCAGTGTTCGAGGTGCTTTCAATAACTGCTCTTTGCCTTAGAATTATTACGGGAGCCAAAACCGTCGCGGAAGATGCTAGGCCGTAAATCGGAAAGCAGACGCTGCGGAGGAGGCGCCCACCTTAACCTAAA
>JANYBX010000118.1 GCA_025360615.1 Opitutia bacterium | reverse complement strand
GCCACTCGCGCGCTTTCTCCAGTTGGCCGGAGCGATGATGATAGTCGGCGAGGAGAGCCATGGCGCGGGCGTTGTCCGGGCGTTTGGCCACGGTGTCCTCGCAGATGCGGATCGCCGTCGCGTAGTCGCCGTTGCGGCGCTCCGTCAACGCGCCCAACGCCACGGCGGCGACCGCGAGGATCGCGAGGCTCTTTTTCCCGAGGAGCACGTAGGTCGCAGTCACCGCCCACGCCATCACGGCGGCGAGCGGCAGATACATCCGGTGCTCCGCCATGGTTTGCCCGACCAGTGGCACGATGCTCGAGCTCGGCGCGAGAATCAGGAAGAACCACGCGCCCAAGCAGCCGAGCGCGGGTTTCTTGACCAGCGCCCACATCGTCGCGGCCAGCAGCGTGACCACGAGGAGGCCCTGCCACCAGACGGCGGCCACGGAGCGCACGATGGTCGTGCCGTAGTCGAGGATCAGCGGGTGCGGCCAGAACGAGAGTTTCAGATAGAGAACGATCGCCTCGCACTGGGTCAGCAAATAATGCCACGGCGAAACTCCGAGCCCGAAGCCGGCGGACATCCCGCGCGTGCCACCGCCGCTCGCCACGAACCACGCGAGCAACAGCCACGTGCTCGCGAGCGCCAGCAGCAATCGCCGGTGCCGCATCCACACCTCGCGCCACGAGGGCGCGATGAACGCCCGCGCATAGAGCGCAGCGAAAATCGGCGCGGAGACCATCACCTCTTTCGTCGCCATGCCGAGCAGGCACGCGACGAACGCCCAGCGTCCCCACTTGGGCGCGGCGCCCGGCTCGACGGCCCGGATGAAGCACCAGAGCGAGAAAAAATAAAACAACCCGAGCAGAGCCTCCGCCCGCTGGGAAATGTAAGTGACCGATTCCGTTTGCAGCGGGTGGAGCGTCCAAAGCGCTGCCGCGAGCAGCGCGAGTTCGAAGGCGTGGGCACCGAATCGCGCGGCGAGCACCGGCTGAAGCAGCGTGCGCCGCACCACGCCGAAGAAAACCAGCCCCGCCAGCACGTGAACGAGGAGATTAAAGACGTGGTAACTCCACACGCCGGCACCGCTAACCGCGTAGTTGGCCGCCACCGAAAAATTCACGATCGGCCGGCCGGAGATCGGCAGGCCGCCCATCTCGGCCTGATTCGGTGGCGACCACGCGGTCCACAAATTCCGAATCGTGGGGTTGGCCACGATGGCAAGTTCGTCGTCGAACACGAACGGCACGCCGAAACTGTTATGATACGCCAGCAACGCGGTGACGGTGAGGACGAGCGCGGCGAAAAGCGTCGTGCGAAAGAAGGGGTTGATCGGATTCGCCGGGACGGGCGCGGCGCGCGCGGAAGCCATGCACGCATGGCAGCGCGGCCATTTGTTCTTGTCCAGTCCGCAGGGAAACGCGCCCGCCGCCCACGCCTCCGAGCGAGCGGACTGATCGTTTTGATTCTCGCCTGACAACGCCTCCTCGCGCATCAAAACAGACTCTTCCATGACACCCAAACTCCGCACCCGCGCCATCGAGGCACTCAACGATTTCGTCATCGAGACGCCCTCCTGGGGCTTCGCCGACACGGGCACCCGTTTCGGAAAATTCTTCCAGGATGCCGCCGCCATCGACCTCGGCGACAAGCTCTCCGACGCCGGTCATGTCCACGCGCTCACCGGCTGTTGCCCGACCGTTGCCGTTCACGTGCTCTGGGATTTCAAGGCCGGCGAAGACCCGAAGGCCGTCGCGAAACTCGCCCGCAAACACGGCGTGAAGATCGGCTCGATCAACCCGAATCTCTTCCAAGATCAGGATTACAAGTGGGGCTCCTTCGGCCACAACGATCCCGCCGTCCGCCAGCGCGCGCTCGACCACTGTCTCGACTCCGTCGCGATCATGCAGGCCACGGGCAGCGAGTATCTCTCGCTCTGGTTTGCCGACGGCACGAACTATCCCGGGCAGGGCAGCATCCGCGCGCGCAAGGGATATTTTGAGGAAACGCTCAAGGCGCTGCATCAGAAAATCGGCCCGAAGCAGACGATGCTCGTGGAATACAAACCCTTCGAGCCGGCTTTCTACGCGACCGATGTCGCCGACTGGGGCATGGCCTATCTACTTTCCAAGAAAGCCGGCCCGCGCGCCAAGGTGCTCGTCGATACGGGCCATCACTACGCGGCGCAAAACATCGAGCAGATCGTCGCCTGGCTTCTGGATGAGGACATGCTCGGCGGTTTTCATTTCAACGACCGCCGCTACGCCGACGACGATCTCACGCTCGGCTCCATCGACCCGTATCAAGTCTTCCGCATTTTCCACGAGATCCACTTCTTCGCCGCCGACCGGGGCAAGGCCCCAAAGATCGCCTACATGATCGACCAGTCGCACAATGAGAAACCGAAGATCGAGGCGACGATTCAGACCGTCGTCATGGCGCAGGAACTTTTCGCGAAGGCCGCGCTCGTCGATCACGACGCGCTCCGTCGCGCGCAGGCGAAGAACAACGTCGTGGATGCCGAACTGGAATTGAAGAAAGCGTTCTTCACCGATGTCTCGCCCGCGCTCGCCGCGTGGCGCAAGGCGAACCAGCTCGCCGCCGACCCGCTCGCCGAACATCGCCGCAGCGGTTATCAGAAGACCGCCGCCGCCGACCGTCGCGCGCGCCGCAAGGCCCTCGGCCTCACGCAGGGCGGCGGCTACGCGTAAGGATTTTTTGGAGGGTGGGGCGGGTTATCCCTCACCCGCCGCTGCGACTCCGTTCACCGGAGTGCTGGGCTCAACCGGCGCGTTAGGGATAACGCGCCCTACCTCAGCCCGCATAGACGCCGCCGTTCACATCGATGGTCGCGCCGGTGATGAAGCCGTCGAACTCGCTCGCGAGAAACAGGGCCGCTCGCGCCACGTCATCCAAATTTCCAGCGCGGCCGAGCGGGATGCCGGCGACGGTGGCGCGGGCGGATTCGGCCGTGGTGTGAGTCGCGTGAAAACTGCTGCCGACGATGAAGCCCGGCGCGAGCGCGTTGACGCGCACGCCGTGCGGGCCGAGTTCGTTGGCGAGCGCGCGGGTAAAGGTGAGCACGGCGCCCTTGGCAGTGGAGTAGGCGAGCGAGCCGGGGTGTCCGCCCTTGCGGCCCGGCGAGCGAGGAGAGATTGACGATGCTCGCGCCCCCGCCGGTCTTGGCCGCGGCGATGAGATGCGGCGCGGCGGCGCGCGTCACGCGGCGGACGCTGCCGATGTTGAGCGACATCGTCTCGGCCCAGAAATTGTCATCAGCGTCGGCGAGGCTCTTGCGCGCGATGAGCGAGCCGGCGTTATTCACGAGCACATCAAGCCCGCCGAGAAACGCCACGGCCTCAGCGACGAGCGGGTTGCAGCCCTCGGTGGAAGTCAGATCGGCGCTCGCGCTGCCTAAGCGCCGGCCGAGCGATGCAGCTTCGGCGGCCAGTGCTTTGGCGCCTTCGGCGCTGCGGTGAAAATGAACGAAGACATCGCAGCCGGCGGTGAGGAGCTGGCGGCTGATGGCGAGGCCGATCCCTTGCGCGCCGGCGGTGACGAGCGCGCGTTTGCCGAGGAGTTTTTTCATTTGGGCG
>JANYBX010000061.1 GCA_025360615.1 Opitutia bacterium | reverse complement strand
GCCCGTCGGCGTGAGCGGATTCGGCAGACCGGCGTTCGGATAGGCGGAGACAAAGGTGTCCGCCTTGCCCGCGAGTTCAGCGAGAAACGGGCGCATCAGGTCGGGACCGATGGAGCAGTTGAGCCCGACGGAGAGCGGATTGTGGTTACGGACGGCGTTCCAAAACGCGCCGATGGTCTGCGCGGAAATCATCGTCTCGCCGCCGCGACCGACGGCCGCGGAGATCATGAGCGGGAGTTTGATTTTATCCTCGGCGAAAACTTCCTCGATGGCGACGAGCGCGGCCTTGGCATTGAGCGAATCGAAGATCGTTTCAACGAGCAGCAGGTCGACGCCGCCGGCGATCAGCGAGCGCACCTGGCGACGGTAATCGGCCTTGTACTGATCGAAGGTGACGACGCGGAAACCCGCATCGTCGGCGTCGGGCGAATTCGAGAGCGAGACCGTCAGCGGTCCGACGGCACCGGCGACGTAGCGCCGCCGACCGGTTTTTTCGGCCGCGCGATCGGCGCAGATTCGACACTGCCGGGCCGAGTGAAAATTGATGTCGTGCGCGAGCTCTTGGAGAAACTTGTTCTCGATGACTTCCTGGTAGAACGCGGGCGTTTTCCTGCCGCCTTTCTCCCGCGGATCCTCGATGAAGAATTCGCTCTGGCCGATTGCGGTCGCGGAAAACGTGTTGGTCTCGATGATGTCCGCGCCGGCGTCGAGGAAGCGCCGGTGAATGTCGCTGATTTCGTCCGGCCGCGTGAGCGAGTAAATGTCGCCGTTGTTCTTCAGATCTTTGGGTGCGTCCTTGAACCGTTCGCCGCGCGCCTGCTGCTCGGTGATGTTGTAGCTGCGGATGGTCGTGCCCATCGCGCCGTCGATGATCACCATGCGTTCCGCGAGGGTGCGGCGCAGGGCGATCTCGGATTCGGTCATAATGGGCACAAACTTCGACATGATGGGGCAGGTTAGGAGCGACGGTTGGGTTGGCAAGACGACATATCGACAAATCGCGATGCGTTGATGCGTTTTTATGAAATTCCGCTTGCCGTTGATGAAACGGCCCGGTGAGGTGCGCGCTCGCCTGACGTTCTTTTGAAATTTCCGGGTAGCAGGGAAGGCCGTGAGAATCGGCTACAGTTGCGCTGCGGTATCGCATCACAAACCCCCACCGTGTCGTCCGTCAGGCGACGCGGGCAAAGCCAATCGAGGCGCGAGCTTCGGTGAAGGCGAGGGCGAGGACGTCGTTCTATTACAGGAGCGGCCAGACATGCGGAGTCCGAATATTTGCTCCCGGGATGCTCACGCGTTCGTCGTTTTCGCCTTCGGGCGGAGGACGGCGGCACGCGAAAACTTCATCGCATCAAATGAAGCGTGAGAGTGGTTACGGCCGCGCCGGTTTTCTGAAAAAACGGCGGGGTGCGCCTGCTCTTGCCTCACAGGAAAAGCAGACACCCATGAACAACCTCAACTCGCCGGTCCGCCTCGCGCGCCGGATTGGATCTCTCGCAACTGCGTTGGCCGCGCTCGCGCCGGCTTTCGCTCAAACGACGCCGGAGCGGCTGGAGCCGTTCCTCACGACCGGCACGCGCACGCCAGCGGCAGCAAATACGCTCGGCACGGTCGTCGATCAAATCACCGCGGAGGAACTCGCGCGTCAGCAGCGCTCCACGCTCGCCGATGCACTCGGCGGTGTGACCGGCACGCCGCTCTTTGCTTCGGGTGCGAACGGTGCGCTCGCTTCGCTTTTCATGCGCGGCGCGAATTCCAATCAGACGCTCTTCCTTGTCGACGGCATCCGCCTCAACGACCCGAACACCGACTATCAGGTCTTCCTCGGCGGCGCGTGCGTGAGCGCGTGCGACAGTCTCGAAATCGCGCACGGTCCGCAGAGCACGCTCTACGGTGGCGAAGCGGTCGGCGGCGTGATTTCGCTGCGCGCGCAGCGTGGCGTCGGTGCACCGGCGGCCCGCGTTTCGGTGGAAGGCGGCAGCTTCGGCACGGTGCAGGGTTCGGTCGCGGCTCAGGGCGCGAGCGGTGCGACGAGCTATAATTTCGCGGCGGCGGGTGGGCACACGGACAACGACCGCGTGAACAACTCCTTCGACTCCGCGACGACGACACTGCGGCTTGATCACACGGTGAGCGAACGCGCGAGCATTGGCGGCACGCTCCGCTGGTTTCACGGCGTCTATGGCGATCCCGGCGATCGCTACACGAACGATCCCGACAACCAGACGCGCGAGGAAAACCTGCTCGCGACGGCCTTCGCCGACGTGAAGTTGGCCGACGCCTGGACCGCGCACGCGGTGCTCGGCGGGCAGGATCGCCGCTTCGTCGCGGAGAGTCCGCGCGTGGGCCGAGCGACGGCGTTTACCGTGGTGAAAAACCGCCGCGCCGTGCTCGATGCGCAGACGACTTACTCGGGCATTGAGCGCAACCGCATCACGGCTGGCCTGACTGCCGAGGCGAATCACACGCGCAACACCGGCTTCGGTAACATCAACAAAAAGCAGGGCCTGCTCGCCGTCTTCGCGCAGGACGAGTTCTCGCCGGTGGAGAATGTGTTTCTCACGGCAGGTTTGCGCAGCGATGACTTCGACACCTTCGGCCGTGCGACGACGGGCCGCGCGACGGCGGCGTGGCTCGTGGCGCAGCGTTCACTGAAACTGCGCGCGAGCTACGGCACGGCGTTTCGCTCGCCGAGCTTTTTGGATCTCTACGGCAAGAGCGCGTTCTACATCGGCAATCCCGCCCTGCGCCCCGAGAAAGCGCGCGGCTGGGATGCGGGCGCGGATTATTATTTGCCCGGCAAACGCGGCACGCTGAGCGCGACGTGGTTCGAGACGGCGTTTACGAACCTGATCGTGTTCGATTTCAGCCGCAGCCCGGGCACGGTGGTGAATGTCGAGCGGGCGCGCACGCGCGGCGTGGAGTTGTCCGCGAAGACCACGCTGCCCGGCGCGATCGAGACGAAGGTCAGTTACACCTATCTTGAGGCGGACAATCTCTCGCAAAACAAGCGCCTGCTCCGTCGGCCGCGCCACAGCGCGAGCGCGGATGCGTGGCATGATTTCGGTGGCGGCGTGAGCGCGGGAACGGGCGTGGCCTTCGCCGCGCAGCGCGAGGATGTGGATGCGAAGACGTTTCGCACCATCGACCAGGAAGACTACACGGTGGCGCGCATTTATGCAGCGTGGCAGGTAAACGCGCGGCTGACGTTGAAGGCGCGCTTTGAAAATCTCCTCGGCGAAAAATATGAAGCGGTGAACGGTTACCCGTCGCTCGGCTTCGGCGCCTTTGCCGGCGCGGAATGGAAATTCTGAGGATGCAATGGGGGGGAGCCCGCTCGCACGTGGTGCGCACGTCCTATTCGCTTGCGAGCGGATCTCCTACCTCGAGCCGCTGCGGCGCTCACGGCACCCCGGCGGACATCGTCTGGGGCTGGTGAAGCATCTCCTCCACTTGCTGGAGGAGAGTGCCGAGCTTGAAAGGTTTGGGGAGAGTGGCGAACTCGGGGTCGTCCGGCGAACTGCCGGGCTGCGGGAACGGGCTGGCCGACGAGCCGCTCATCATGAGAATTTTCACCGCGGGATTAATCCGGTGGAGCACGCGGATCAGCATCGAGCCATCGATGCCGGGCATGTGGAGGTCGGAAATGACGAGGCGGATTTCGCCTTGGTGCTGGTGGAAGAGCTCGATCGCCTCGCTGCCGCCACTGGCCGCGATTACGCGGTAGCCTTGGCGCGTGAGCATGGCTGCCGTCATGTCGCGAATGTCCGCTTCATCGTCCACGACGAGAATAAGCTCGCTGTGCCCGCGCGCCAACCGGGGCGTGGTGCCGGGGGCCGGCGTTTTTACGACGCTGGGTGCGACGGGAAGATAGACGCGGAAACTCGTGCCTTGGCCGGTGTGCGTGATCACGTCGATGAAACCGCCGTGGCTTTTCGTGATGCCGCGCACGGTCGAGAGGCCGAGGCCCGTGCCCTTGCCTGATTCCTTGGTGGTGTAGAAAGGCTCCCACATGTGGGAGAGCACGGAGGCGGGGATGCCGGTGCCGGTATCCTCCACGTGGAGCACGACAAAGGCGCCGGTGCGTCCGCCCGGGATGGCGGCGGCGGAGGCGGGCGAGAGATCGCAGTTTTTCGCGCGCAGGCGCAGGATGCCGCCGTGCGGCATGGCATCGCGGGCGTTCACGCAGAGGTTGAGGAGCACTTGGTGAACTTGGATGGGGCTGGCTTTCACGAGCCACAAATCGGGTGCGATGTCTTCCTCGAGCCGCACGATTTTGGGAAACGTGCTGGAGATGACGACGACGAGATCGCGGATCACGTCGCGCACCTGCACGAGCTGGGGTTCGCCGCTCGTGCCGCGGGTGAAGCCGAGAATCTGACGCACGAGCCCGCTGCCGCGCTCGGCGCTTTTTTCAAGCATCTCCAGGATTTCGAGCCCGGCGGGTTCCTTCACCCACTCGCGGAGCATGGGCGCCGCCATGAGCATCGGCGCGAGGACGTTGTTGAGATCGTGCGCGATGCCGGCGGCGAGGAGACCGACGTTTTCGATGCGCTGGGCGCGGAGGAAATGTTCCTCGAGGCGTTTGCGGTCGGTGATGTCGCTGTGGCTGTTGAGGCGCGCCGTGGGCCGGCCGGCTTCATCGCGGACGATGGTCTGGCGCGATTCGACGACGACCGCGCCGCCCTGCTTGTGGTGCAGGCGGAGTTCGCCGCTCCACTCACCTTTCGCACCCGCGTCGAGCCGCGCCGCTCGGAGCTGTTCTTCCACCGGCGGCTTGAAGAGTTGTTCGTAGCTGCGGCCCAGGACTTCGTGGCTTTGCCAGCCGAGGAGGCGTTCGGCCCCGGCGTTCCAGGAGATAACGCAGCCCTCGAGGTCGGTGATGATGATGGCTTCGCGCGCCTGGTTGACCATCTCGGCGAGATCGCGAAGGCGGCGTTCGGCAATGACGCGATTTTTTCGCTCCTCGCTTTCGCGTAGCGCGCCCTGGATGGAGGGGACGAGGCGCTTCATCCGATCCTTTAGCACGTAGTCGTGGGCACCGGCGCGCATGGCTTCGATGCCGGTATCCTCGCCGATCACGTCGGAAAGAAAAATAAAAGGCGTGTCGGGCGCGCGTTCCCGGGCGAGCCGGAGCGCAATCATACCGTTGAAATCGCCGCAGTTGAAATCCGACAGAATCACATCGTAGCGGACGAGCTGCAACTGGCCCGTGTAGGCGAAGCGGGTCGAGACGACCTTGATTTCGCAATCCGGCCACTCGCCGCCAACGAGCGAGCGCACGAGTTCGGCATCAGCGAGGTCATCCTCGAGCTGAAGGATTTTCAGCGGGCCGCGATGGGAGGCCGGCGACGGGCCCGGCGCGGATGGGTCACCAGAAGAAATAACGCTCCCCCTCTTTTAAGTAGCCGTCGGTTGGCGGACGAAGGGCGTATCTCCACACCGTGGCGTAGTCGGCCCAAGGTCCGGGAATATCGCGATCGCAGGCCACGACGGGACGCGCCATGGAGCCGGTGGGACCCTGATGCAGCCGCTCGGAAAACAGATCGTAGCCTTCCTCGGAAGCGAAGAACAGGCAGCGGCGCTCGAACAAATTTGTGGGCAGGGCTTTTTGGCCCGCGGCGTAGGCGAGCCGCCAGGCGCGGAGCACGCATTCGTGGCGGGCCAGCTCGACGACGGCACGTTCGCACGCGCCACCGAGCGATTCCTCGGCGGCATGCCCGTAAACATAACCGCCCCATTCGGTGCGGGCGAACACGACGGCCGTGACGCCGCCGAAGGGGCCGTTAATGGCCACCGCCGACACGCCGGGCCAGTCGGTTTCCATGAGGTGACCCTCGGCCAAGCCTTCCCACCACGCGATGAGACTGTAGCGTTCGACGGCCTCGAGCATGGCCTTGCGCCGGGCCTGCGTGCGGAGCAAGCCGGGGAACGCCGCCATGCCGTTGGACGAAGGATCGACATCGAAGCCGAACTCCGCCGCGCGTTCGGAACGCACCGTGGCATGGAAGGCCCAGCGTTCCATCGCCTCCGAGACGGCCATGTGGCGCGCGATGGCCGCCGAGCGGTGGGTGCCGGTGCCGTCGCAAGCGCCGTAGATGGTGCGCGCCCGGCGATGCGTGAGGGAGTCGCGGAGGACGGCGGAGGCTTGAAACATCCGCCGCCCACAGACGGAGAACTCGCCCGTCTCGATGCGTTCGATGGGCCCGCCGTGCGCGGCGAGAACATTTCGATAGCGAAGGGCGGCGAGGCTGAGCATGACGGGAAGGGATTAGTTTTCGTCGCCTGGGAACTCGCAGTTCGGCGCCCCGTCTGGACGATCAGGATCGCCGCCTTCCTGTAAGGGGATACCGACGGAGTGCTGAATGCTACCAGTCATGGGATCGAGCCGATCGGCGGCTTTGGCGAACCCAACGGCGAGGAGGATGCTGGAGAGAATCCCGAAGATGAGACGTTTGGAGGTATTCATTACACCTGAGTTTGGGAACGTTTTTGCGAGCGCTGCCAGAGCGCTGAATACCGGATTTTCGGAGCTACTGCCGGAAATCCGGTAGTGTTACCGGATTTCCGGTAACACTACCGAGTTTGGCATCGCCAAGAATCGTTGGAAATCCACGCTCCGCCCTGCTGAACGTGCCTGCGATCAAGCCCAGTCGAGCCGTTAGCCTGCTGTGTTGTCTGGCGATGACATGTGGGGCGGCGCTTTTTCTCGCTCCCGCGCGCGGCGGCGAAGCCGGGTTTCCGCTCTCCTCGGTCTTCACGTCGGATGACACCGGGGTCACGATGCCGGCGTGGATTGCCGTGCAGGATGCGATCGGCGAATTCCATTTCGGATGCAATGGCTTGGTGAGCTACGATGGGCAGCACTGGCGCTCCGCAGGGATAAAAGCCGCGTGTTACCTGCGCGGGCTCGATCTCGGAGCGGACGGCCGGTTGTGGGCGGGGGCGGCGGGTGAACTAGGCTGGTTCGACCGCATGGCGGACGGGGAGTGGAAATTCCATTCATTGCGCCCGCAACTGCCGGCGGAGCACGCCGACTTGGGATCGGTGTGGTATGTGTATGCGGAGGCGGAGGGCGCGGTGTTTTTCACGGAGGATAAGATCCTGCGCTGGGATGGAAAATCGTTTCAGGTCTGGGCGATGCCGGGTGCGCGGCGGCTGCCGGCCTTTCGTGCGGCAGGAAAAATCTATGTGCATCACATGCCCACGGGCCTGTATGTGATGGGGCCGGGCGGGCCGGAAAAAATTATCCCAGCGGCGGTGTTCGACGGCGCGGTGGTGCTGTGGATGGAGCCGCAGGGGGACGGATGGCTGTTCGCCACCAACAAGGGGCTCTTCACCTATCGGGAGGGACAACTCCAGCCGTTCGCGCCCGAGGCCTCGGCGTTTGTCCGGAAGCAGCTTCTGACCTGCGGGCTGCGGCTGCCCGACGGCCGACTGGCGCTGGGCACGCTGAACGCCGGGATGATCCTGATTCGGCCCGATGGCTCCGTGGACCGGATTCTCGGCCGGGCCGACGGGCTGCCGGACACGTGGGTAAATTCGCTCTTTCTGGATCGAGCCGGCGGGTTGTGGGTGACGTCGCGCACGCGAATTTTCCGGCTGTCGCTTGGCTCGGGCTCCAGTTTCTTTGGGCAGGCGGCGGGATTGGCGGTGAACGAATGCGTGAAAATCGTGCGTCACAACGGCGAAATCGTGGTCGGGACGGAGAATGGCCTGTATGTGTTATCCGCCAAGGAGAGTCGGTTTCAACCCTTGGGCGAGGCGCGCGACTTTGTGGGGGATTTGCGGAGCACGCCGGCCGGGCTGCTCTATTCGCGTCTCGGCCGGGTGAGCCTGATGGCGGCGGACGGAGCGACGAAAAATATTCTGCGGCCTTTGAGGGATGCTTTCGTGACCGAACCGTCGCGGCTTCAGCCCGGCACCGTTTTCGTTTCAACGGACCGCACCATCGTCGCGGTCGATGCTGCCGGGCAGAGTCGCGTGTTGGTGCAGGGCTTGCCCGAAAACGCGAATTCGATCGCGGAGGACGCGCACGGCCGGCTCTGGCTCGGGACTTACTCGTCGGGCCTTTTTTTGGCGGAACCGCATTCTGAAGGCGTGGTGCGAGCCGGCCCGGTCGATCCCTCGGTCAGTCTGCCGGCCATCAAAGGAATGATCACGGTCCTGGCCACGCGCGACGGCATGGTGCTCGTGTTCACCCGCGCGGGGGGATTTATCCTCGGCCGCGACTCGACGCGGTTCGAGCCGATCACCGGTTATCCTGCGCGCCAAATTGCCGGCTGCTCCTACCTCGCGGCGGATGACAGCGTGTGGGTTTTTCACACGGATTATGGTGACCGCGCGTTCGTGGCGAAGATCACGCTGCAGGGCGATCATGCCAGCTGGCAGCCGCATACCGCCGAGGGGCTGGGGAAAGTCGGGCACCCCCGCAGTATTTTCGCGGAAACGAACGAGGCGCACGGCACCACGCTCTGGATCGGCGGCACCGGCGGCCTGTTGCGGCACGAAGTCCCGGCGTCGCTCGTGGCGCCCGCGCCCGCGAAACCGCTGCTTCGTGCGCTCGCGGGAAACATGGAGGAATCCGCCCTGCGGCCGATCGTGGGGCCGCTGCCCTTCATCACGAAATCGCTGCGTTTCGATTTCGCCGTGCCGGAGTTTTCCCGGCGCGATGCCTTGCGCATGGAGACCTTCATCGAGGGCATCGACCATGGCTGGGTGAAGGCCGAGCCGACGGCGCGGCGCGAGCTGACGGCGGTGCGCGACGGGCGCTACACCTTCCGGGTGCGCGCGGTGGCGGAGACGGGCGTCGCGAGCGAGCCGGCGGAATTTCACTTCGAGATTCTGGCGCCGTGGTGGCGGACGATGCCGGCCATCATCGGGATGGTTTTTGCACTCGTGCCCGGTGCCTATGGCATCTTCCGGCTGCGCGTGCGGGCGCTGCGCCGGCACAACACCGAGCTCGAGGAAAAAGTTCGCCAGCGCACGGAGCAGCTCGCGCGGGCGAGCGCGGCCAAGACCGAGTTCGTGGCGAACATGAGCCACGATATCCGCAATCCCCTGAACGGCATCGTCGGGCTCGCCCTCGCGCTGGAGGACACGCGCCTCGACGAGAAGCAGAGTGAAATCGTAGCGACCTTGCGGGAATGCACGACCTACCTCTCGACGCTCGTGGACGACGTGTTGGATTTTGCCAGCATCGAGGCGGGCAAAGTCGAGTTGCGCCCCGGTCCGTTCGTCCCGCTCGAGCTGCTGCGCTCGGTGGCGACCACGTTGAGATCCGAGGCGTCGGTGCAGGGTGGCGTTCTCCTCGTGGAAACCGATCCGGAGCTACCTCGCACGCTGCTGGGGGACGCGGGCCGCATCCAGCAAATCCTCGTGAACTACACGGGCAACGCCTTGAAATATGCCGGCGGCACCGTCCGCCTCACCGCCAAGCTCGCGCCCGATTCGGTGGACGAAGTGGAGTTCTCCGTTACCGACGACGGACCGGGGGTCAGTGACGAGGAAAAGTCGGTGCTCTTCACCAAATTTACGCGTCTCACGGGGGCGCATCGCGAGGCGATTCCGGGCGCGGGCTTGGGACTGGCATCCTGCCGGCTACTGGCCGATCTCATGGGCGGATCGGTCGGCGTGGAAAGCGTGCTCGGGCTGGGCTCGCGTTTCTATCTGCGACTGCCGCTGACCGTCGTCACCGAGCCGGTGATCGAGGCGCCCAGCCCGCCGTTGCCGAGCGCCACAGTGCTCGTCGTCGAGGACGCGGACTATAACGCATGGGCTGCCGCCGCCGTGTTGGCCAAGCTCGGCCTCCCGCATGAGCGAGCCCGCACCGGCGGCGAAGCCCTGGCCATGATGGCGGCGAAACGCTTCGATGTGGTGCTGCTGGACCGCAACCTGCCGGACATGGACGGCACCGAGGTGGCCAAACGGATACGCGAACAGGAGGCCGATGGCCCCCGCGCGATTCTCCTCGCCGTCACCGCCTATTGCACGGCGGCGGACCGGGAGCTGTGTCTCGCCGCCGGCATGGATGCTTTCCTCGGCAAGCCGCTCACGCCGCACAAGCTGCGTCGCGTGTTGCTCGCCGCCGGCCGCCGGCACCTCGCGGCGGCTTCGATGCAAGTGTCGCCCGATGCGCTGGCCGGCGCGGTCGATGTTTCACTGCTGCAGTTTCTCTCGGATGGCAGCGAGCAGGGCCTCGACGAGCAGATCGAGCGTTTCCTCGCGACGCTGTCGGAGGCGGACAACCAACTGTCACGCGCATGCACCGTCCATGATTTCACCACCCTGGGCTCCGTCGCGCACCACGTGCTTTCGCAGGCGAAGATGATCGGCGGCTCGGCACTGGAAACGGCGGCGGCCGGTCTTGAGCAGGCGGCGCGCGCGCGGGACGAGCTGGCTTTTGGCGAACTCATGCGGCGTGTCCACGGCGAGATTCAAGCGGTCACGGCAGTATTGCGCCGACGTCGCCGGGCGAGGGAGAGAGTGTGAGGCCGTGGTCGCGCGCGTAGCGCACCAGATCGCCCGTGCTGTGGAGCTCGAGCTTGCGCAGGATGTTAAAGCGGTGCTTCTCCACCGTCGCGATGGAGAGTTCGAGCCGGCGCGCGATTTCTCCGTCGGCATGCGAGGCCCCGACCAGGGCGAGCACGTCCAGTTCCCGGCCCGAGAGCATCTTGTCGAAAGATTTGGCATCCTTGATCCGCGTCGCCTTCACCCGCTTGAACGTCTCGGAAAAATACGCGCGGCCAGCGCACACGGTCGTGATCGCCTCCTTCAGCGTGGCGACGGTGTTGGTGTTTTTATCCACGAAGCCCAGCACGCGCGCCTGCTCGACGCGATAGACCGTGTATTCGTCGCAGTGCGAGGAGAGCACGAGGATGCGGATCTCCGGCGCGATTTTTCGCAGTGCCTCGACCACGCCGAAGCCGTCGAGATTCGGCAGGTGCAGGTCGAGCAGCACGAGGTCGGGCGAGGTCGTCAGCGCGAGGCCCACGGCGGTGCGGCCGTCGCCCGCTTCGCCCACGATTTCATGCCGCAGCTCTTCGGCGCACACTTTGCGCAAAACCTCCCGAAACATCACATGATCCTCCACGATCAAAATTTTCACGGTGGGCAAAGTTATGCGCCGCATCGGGTCGCGCAAGCTCGTCGTGTTTTTTCCGCGGGTCGAAACGAAATATTTTCGCGTGCGACCGTGGTTTTCCGTTGCGCTCGCGTGTGGCCAATGGGCGCAGACCGCGCCTGCACGGCTTGATCCGTTTTCAGCGCGGCGGGAGTTTTACGAGGACCGCGCTCGCGGCGGGCACGTCGATCACGAGGCGGCCCGTGGCGTCCGCTGGCGGGATCGCGATCCATCGTCCGTCCCATTCGCCATTTTCCCGGATCGTGCCGGTGCCGAGCGTGAGGCCCTCGGTGCGCGCGATGTCGCCGTCGGGCACGAGGAGGCGCATCGTCTCGGCGGGTGCGCCGGGGCGGGTGGCGAGTGTCACGGTCGCAGCGAGGGCGCCGGCGGCGTGGCCTTTGTTGATGAGCGTCAGGTAAACGGCGTCGTCCGCCCGCACGCCGTAGGCCGTGAGATTGAGCTTCCGGGAATTCTCGGTGATCGCCACCGGGAGCAGCCGGCCGTGCCGGACGAGATCGAACGCTTTCAGCGCGTAGGCGACGGGCTTGGCTTTGTAGCCGTGCTCCGTGCTCCAGAACGCCGCATACAGGCAGCGCGTGTTCGTTTCGCTTTTCGCGACGTAGTCGCCGGTGTGAAAATTGAGGCCGTTCGCGCCGTGCGCCGCCCACCAGTGCAGGTAGTCGAGGGCCCAGAGCGCGGCGGCGAACGTGTTGCTGGCATCCTGGCGGCCGCCATTCCAAAAGCTGTTGGTCTCGCCGAGGCGATAGGCCGTGCCGCTCGCGAGGACTTGCGGCGCGAAGCCATCGTGGAATTTCTGGTAACCCTCGACCCACTCGCGCGAGAGCATCAGGTCGCGGGCCGCGGCGGGATCTTTCACGAGGTCGGAATTCCCGCCGGGATAAATGTGCTGCGTCGCCACGAGCAACCGGCCGCGGCCGGCGAGCTGTTGCGCGAAATCGCGCGTCCACGCCGTCTTGCCCGCGGTGGAACTCGGCCCCGCGAAGCGCGCTTTCGGCGCGAACTCGGGTGAGTTCACGACGTCGGCGAATTGCTGCCACGCCGCGAAAAATTTCGGGTACTCCGGTGCGAACACGTTGGGCTCATTCCCGATGGCGAAACACCAGATCGTATCGGGATAGTGATCGACGATGTGCTTCGCGATCGCGCCCGCCCGCCGCGGATCGCCCTCGCGCAAGCGCAGCGTGAAGATGACTTTTACGCCGGCTTTCCGCGCGAAGGCGAAGAGCAGGTCGATGTCGTCCGTCGAGGGAAACGGCACCGTCGGCCGGTCCGCGGTGTTGCCGCCGACGCGCAGGCAGCGGATGCCGAGCGTGCGAAACAGCGTGAGCAGGGGCGCGTTGTCGGGGCGGAAATAATGGGTGCCGTCGCGCTCCGGCAAGACGCGCTGCATCTCGAAACTCAGCCCGCTGAATTCCTCGGGCAACGGCTGCGCCGCCGCCTCCGCCGCCAGCGCGATTTGCACCGGCGCCGAGGGGATTTCCCCGGCACGGGCGGCGGAGGGCAGGATCAGGAGCGAAAAAATGAGGAGGTTGCGGAGCTTCATGGGCGAGGGCGGTGGGTGGCGCGATGGTTTCGGCGGATGTCGCGCAATCAGGTTGGGTTCACGGTGCGGGGCTCTGCTGAATCTTCAGCGTGAAGGCGTGCTCGCATGGCGCCGCCCCGGGAAATTTCACGTGCAGGCCGGCCTCGTCCTGCGCCCACGCGAGCGGGTCGGCGGAGCCGAGGAGCGCGACGGCGGTGACCTTGCGGCCCGCGAGGTGCGGCGAGTTGCTCGCGAGCGATTTGACGAGCGCGGTTTTCTCCTCGGGCCACGCGAGCAGCACGGCGTAGAGCGTGTCACCTTTTGCCGTGAAGCGCAGGTCTTCGGACGTGTAGGGTTTGCTCCGCACATCGCGCGCGCCGCCGAACTGGCCGGACTCGGGTTTCTCCTCGGTGGACGGGCCCTCGCCGTAAATTTTCCACGGGCGCGTGGCGAAGATCGCCTCGCTGTTCACCTCCATCCAGCGCGCGAGACCTTCGAGGAACGCGACCTCGAGTTCGTCGATCGTGCCATCGCCGCGGACGGGGATGCTGAGGAGGAGGTTGCCGTTCTTGCTGACGATATCGGTGAGCATCCGCACGACTTGGCCGACGGTCTTGTAGCGATTGCGCTCGAAGGTGCTGCGACTGTAGTGCCACGAGCCGATGCAGGTATCGGTCTGCCACGGTGCGGGGCGGATGCCCTCGGCGACGCCGCGCTCGATGTCCTCGACGAGGGCGCCGCGTTGCGAGCCGCGCAGGCCCTTGGAGTTGAGCACGGCTTCCAGTTGGCCGCCGTGAGCCTGCATGTTCGCGTTGTAATAATGCGCCGCGATGTCGAGCCCGGCCTGTCGGCGGCGCGAGTGAAGGCTGCTGTGAGTGGAGGCTGGAACAACAGCGGCGCGAATTCGTGCAGGCTGCGGCGCCACGTCTGCCATTCGTGCGCGGTGCCGGGCGACTCGTAGTAAACGTGCTTGATGCCGGCGGCGGTGAGCGCGTCGTGGTAGTTCTTCACGCCGGCATACATGTTTTTCGCCTCGGCGGTGCCGATGCCGAGCCAGACGAGCTTCACTTTGGCGTTGAACGCCGCCGCGTCGGCCATCGCGCCGTCATGCGCTGTTTTTGGATCGAAGGTGCCGCCGCCAAACCCTCCGCCGGCGCCGCTGAAACCGCCGATGTAGGCGAACGTGTCGAGGTGCTTGAGCGTGATCTGAAACGTCTGCATGCCGCCCATCGAGAGCCCGGCCATCGCGCGGTGTTCGCGCTCGGGGAGTGTGCGATAGGTGGCGTCGATCATCGGGATGAGGTCCTTGATCACTACGTCCTCGAACGCGCCGAACATCCGGCTGAAATCGCGCGGGATCGGCGCAGTCGCAGCGGTCGCAGCGGGCGGGGTGGCGGCGACGCTGGGGTCTGCCGAACTCGGCGCGGGCGTAGGCTTCGGCGCGGGCGGCGGCGCGAGCGGCACCTCGGGTTCACCGGGGCGGCGCGCGTAGCCTTGCTCCATCACGATGATCATGGGCCGCGCTTTTTTCTCCGCGATCAAGTTGTCCATGATCTGGCTCATGCGGCCTTGCACGACCCAGCCGCGTTCGTCTTCGCCACCGCCGTGCTGCAGATAAAGCACGGGGTAACGCGCGTCGCGGTTCGTGTCGTAGTCAGGCGGGGTGTAGACGAAAATCCGCCGCCATGCCTCGGTGGTTTTCGACCGATACCAGCGCTCGCGCACCTCGCCGTGAGGCACGTCTTTCGGCGCGTAGAAATCGACGCCGGCCTCGGGAATCTCGATGCCGCTCGATTGTTTGCTCACGCCGTAGAACGACTCGCTGGACGGGTCATTCACGTAGACGCCGTCGATGACGAGCCAGTAGTAATGGAAACCCGGCACGAGCGGCTCCGACGTGGCGGTCCACATCCCGTCTTCGCTTTTTTCGGCGAGATAAGTTTTTCCCACATTGAACTGCACCTTCTGCGCGTGGGGCGCCTTGATGCGGAAAACGACGCGCAGATCGGGCAGGACGCGGGGATACGCGGCGCCGCGGACATTGGTGCTGGCGGGAACGCCCGGCGCATCCTCGGCCACGGCCGTGGTGGCGAGGAGCGAAACAAGGAGGAAAAACTTCAGGGTAGTTTTCATTTTTCGAGGAGGGGCGAACTGAGGGGGATTTCACCGCGCACGGAGATTTTTTCGGCCGTGGGGAAATCGGCCGGCACGGGAAACGCGACGTCGCTGCGGGCGAGCCAGAGGAGGGCGCGGATCGCGACGGTCTGCACGCCGGCGCATCTCATGCGGGCGGGCTGCCGGTCGTCCTTCCACACGTGGCCAAAGGTCGAGGTGTAGACGCGGCCCTTGCCATAGGTGACGATCCACTCGAGCGGCCAGTTCATCTGCGTGCGCGGATCGAGGCCGTAGGAGAGCACCTCAAGGTTTTTCGCGGGGCCGCGCGCGTAGAAATAAACCTCGATGTCGGGCGTGAGCCACTGGCGCGGAAGGCCGGCGTGAATCGGGTGATCGCCGAGGCGCTTGATCACGGTGTCGATGCGCGCGCCGTGGCCGGTGTCGCGGCCTTCGCCCGCGGAGATGCGCACGAGCTGGCCTTGGCCGTCCACGAAGATGGCCCAGCCGAAATCCTTTTTTCTCCAGCCGAGGCCGATCATCTCGTTATAGGCGGGCCAGGCGGGGAAGGCGTTGTTGCCCGAGTGCCAGACGTAAACGCCGCCGCCGTTGGAGACGAATTCCTCGAACGCGACCTGCACCTCGCGCGGCCAGGAGGGGCCGCCGTTGATGTCGTTGCAGTTTTGGATCACGACATCGTAGTCCGAAAATTTCGGCCGCCACGTGTCCCAGCCGGGAGAGTCGGGTTTTGGCGGCGCGGTGGAGACGGAGACCTCGAAGAGTTTCGTCGGCTCGATGATCCCGCGAATCAGCGCGGTGGTCTGTTTCCAATCGTGATTGCTGAAGCCGTCGACGATCAGCACGCGCACGGGCTGGGCGGCGACGAGCTGCAAGGGGACGAAAATCAGGAGAAGAAGGGTGAGGCGGAATTTCATGATGGGGGATTTTTGCTGGAAAAGTTACGGCGCTTTCACGGGCGAGACGCGGTAGAGCACGGCGCCGTGCGAGTTGACGGTGGCGGAAAGGGATTCGGTCACGGTGCCGAGGTCTTGGTGGGTCCAGAGATCGCGGACGGTGACGGAACCAGTCAGGCCGATGTCCGCGAGGGTCACGGCGATGGTCGCGGGCTCGGTGGATTGCGGCACGGGCGTGGGGGTCGGCGCGGTGGGAGTCGGAGTGGCCGAGGGCGCAGTGGCGACGCCGCCGGCGCCGGTGCCGGCTTCGCCAGCGAGGGCGATGCTGCCACCGCTGGCATCCGTCGCCGGGGCGGGAGGACGCGGACCGCGGCGGGTGCTGGGGGCGGGAGCAGGCGAGGCGTTAAAGATGGCGACGTATTTGTCCTTGGAGTCGGGCACGTCGGCGACCCACGCGATTTGGTTGTCGCGATTGAAGACTTGCCGGTTGTTCGCCGATTTCTGATTCACGGCGAGGACCTCGTCGTTGGTGAGGAGCGAGAGAGTGAAATCGTCGTTCTTGGGCAGGTTGCCGCCGAACATCAGCGGCGAGCGGCCGATGGACCACAGCGTCATGAGCGTGTAGTGCTCGTCCTTGGTGAAGTGGGTCCACGCGTCGTTTTCTTTCCACGTGCGGATGTTGCCGAAAGGGATCATGTCGGCGTCGGGCCAGTGGCCGGTGCCGCGGAAGGGCGACGTGCTGTGGACGCGGGCGAACTGCGCGTAGAGCGCGGGCCAGTTGTCCCAGAAATCGCCGCTGATGCGCCACAGGTTCGCGTTCGTGGCGACGTTGTGGTTCGAACCGCCACCGGGCGAAATGGAAAACACGATGGGCCGGCCTGTCTTGTCGATGGCCCGGCGGATCGCTTCGATTTCGTCGGGATGACCGGAGAGGTCGTCGACTTTCACGAAGTCGAGATCCCACGCGGCGAGCTGCGCGAAGACGGAATCGTAGTAAGCCTGCGCACCGGGCTTCGACAGATCGACGCCATACATGTCGCCGTTCCAGCGGCAGACGTGGATTTTGTCCGCGATGTCCTGCGCGTGGAATTCCGTGCCGAGGATGGGGACGTTGTCGCGGTCGACGGCTTGGCGCGGGATGCCGCGCATGAGGTGGAGGCCAAACTTGAGGCCCTTCGCGTGGATGATGTCGGCGATGGGCTTGAAGGAGCCGGTGTCTTTCGTGAGCGGGAAACGATTCGGCGCGGGATGGAGGCGGCCGTTGGCGTCGGTGACGAGTTCGGCTTTCGCGCGGTAGCGATCGGTGTGGGCGAGCGGCTCATACCACTGGATGTCGATGACGATGAAATTCCAGCCGTGGGATTTCAGGTTTTTCTCCATGTAGTCGATGTTGGCCAGCACGTCCTCCTGCCAGATGCCGGCGCCGTAACAGTCCCAGGAGTTCCAGCCCATCGGGGGCGTGGGCGCCCACGCGTAGAATTTGGGGGCGGGGTCGGGCGACGTGAACGTCGCGGGCGCGGTGGACCCAGGCGGCGCGCCGGGCGGTTGGGCGAAAGCAGGGGAGAACGTGAGCCCGAGCAGGGCGGTGCCGAGGGCATAAGCGGTCGCGGGGAGTTTCATGGGGTTTCGTTTTGGGGCGTGAGCAGGTGGTGATCGTTGGTCAGCCCGTCGTCGTGAGGCCGGGGCCGTTGATTTTGAGGCCGTAGGCGTAGTCGCCGATTTTTTCCCGGGGCAGCATCAGCGTGAGGCCTGCGGCATCGCGGGTGAATTTGAGCGCGTCTTTCAAGCCCAGCAGTTCGACGCGCTCGATCGCGCCGGGGGCGTGGGGCGAGCCTTCGGCGAGCGAGGTGAGCGTGAGTTTGCCGTCCGCCGGCCAGCCCATCGCGAAGGCGTAGAGCGTCGCGCCTTTTTGCACATAGCGGAAATCCTGCGCGGTGTAGGCGCGCACGTCCTGTGCGCCTCCGAACCGGCCCGCGGGCTGGGAGAGGGTGGAGGGACCCTCGCCGTAAACTTTCCACGGGCGCGTGGCGAAGATGCCCTCGCCGTTGAGATCCATCCACACGGTGAGCTCGGCGAGAAATTTGAGTTCGTCCGGGTCGGGCGCGCCGTGGCCGGGGAGCGGAACGCTCAACTGGAGGTTGCCGTTTTTGCTCACGATATCGACGAGCATCTGGGCGACCTGCGAGGCGGTCTTGTATTTGTGGTTCTCAAAAACGCTCTTCTGGTAATGCCAGGAACCGATGCAGGTGTCGGTCTGCCAGGGCAACGCCTCGCCGCCCTTGGTCACGCCGCGCTCGACATCGAGGAGCAGCGCGCGGCGTTGCTCGGCGTTGAGGCCCTTGGTGGCGATCACGGCCTCGAGTTTTCCGTTTCGCGCGAGGTTGGTGTTATAGAAATAGGCGGCGATGCGCAGCCCGATGTCGGTGCCCGGGTAGATCGGCAGGACGGTGTCGTCGAAGTAGAGGAGGTCGGGGTGATACTTGTCGATGAGGTCGATCGTGCGGTTGAAAAACTTTTCGGAGAACTCCTTCGCGACCGGGGGATTTCCGGTCAACTGCCAGTTGTAGCGGCCGGGCGGATGATATTGTGCGTAGAGATCCTGCGGGTCGAGGCCGTCCCACCAGAGGCCCTTGCCGTCGGCCTTCGAGAGCAGTCCGTCGTAGCGCACGCCGGCAAGCGGGCCCTCGGTGTCCGCGCGTTGCGCGTCCTGATACCAGCTCCACGCGCGGTCGCCGTGACACGTGAGCGAGAGCCGCAGGCCGGCCTCGCGTGTGGCCTTGGCCCAGCCGCCGACGATGTCCTTCTTCGGGCCGACGCGCACGGAATTCCAAGGCTGATATTTCGAGTCGTAGAGATCCATGTTGTCGTGGTGATTGGCCATCGCCGCGAAATATTTCGCGCCGGCGCGCTTGTAGAGGCCGACGAGATGCTGTGGGTCCCAGCGCTCGGCCTTCCATTCGTTCATCACGTCCTTGAAGCCGAACTGCGAGGGGTGGCCGTATTTCTCGACGTGGAATTTGTAGGACGCGTTCCTCGGCTGATACATGCGCTGCGCATACCAGTCGCCCATCTCGGGCTGGCACTGCGGGCCCCAGTGCGCCCAGATGCCGAGCTTCGCATCGCGAAACCAATCGGGCGTCTGGTAGCCCGCGGAGAGCGATTCCCACGTGGGTTGAAAGGGGCCGGCAGCGACGCCGAAACCGGCGGGCGCGAGAATCGGCGTGGGCGCGGGTGGGTAATTGATCGGGGGAGCGGAAGCGGCCGGCGCGGCGGAGGGGGGTGTGGCGCCGGCGGCAGCGGCGTTGGGATCGTCGGCGCCGCGGAGAAAGGCGGGCAGCGCGAAGGCGCCAGTGGCGGCAAGCGCGGAGGTTTTTAGGAACTCGCGGCGAGTGCGGGGAGTATTCATGGGGCGGGGGGGTGGGGGATGAGGGGGAGCGTGGTGAGACGGAGATGGGTCGAGCCGTAGGGAACGAGGGTCGCGATTTTTCGCGGACCGGCGTCACGGAGCTCCGCGTCGGCCGGTAGGGACGCGGGATTTTTCGGCGCGGCCTTGAGGTCCGGGTTGGCGGGATCGGCGAAGGGTTGCCAAGCGGCATCCCAGTGGGGGAGCGCGCGGAGCGGGAGTTCGAGGCGGACCGGCGCGGTGTCGGCGATGAAGGGATTCGCGGGCACGGGCGATTCGATCACGCGAAATTTTTCCGGGGCGGCCGACGCGGTGGAGTCGAGGCCGTAGCGCCATTCGGAGGCGGGGAAAAATTCCACGGCAGGAAAGCCCTGGATGTTATTTCCCTTGAGCACGCGCTTGATCGGCTCGGGGTCTTCACGGGTCTCGACCCGCTGCTCGTCGAGGCGAAGCGAGTAGACGAGGGGACCGCGCTGCACGCTGACGGCGCGGCCGCCAAACCACGGCTTCAGCTCCACGTGCATCGGCAGGCGAAGCGTGACGACATCGCCATCGCGAAACTCGCGTTGGAGCTTGGCGAAGGCGCCGGGCGGCGCGGCGGTGGAGGAGGACTGGCCGTTCACCGCGAGGGCGGCGGTGGCGCACCATTCGGGAATGCGGAAGGCGAGCGCGAAGGTCGCGGGTTTTGCGACGGAGATTTTGAAGGAGATGGTGTCGCGGAAAGGGTAGTCGGTTTCCTCGATGATGCGCACGGCTTGGTCGTCGATGGTGGTGCGAAGTTCACTCGGGCCGTAGAGCGCGGCGGCGACGCCGTCCGTGGACCTGAGCCACATGCGCGCGACGTAGTTGGGCATCGCGCGGTTGATGTTGCCGGAGCAGCACTCGGTGTCGTGCGCGGCGCGGTAGGACATGCGGGTGGGTGCGATGCGCGGGCAGGCGGTGTTGGAGGCGAGGATCTGGTTCGCACTGGAGAAATACTGGAGCTGGCGGAAGTCCTTTGTGACGGCGCCGGGCAGGGCGTTGAATGTCGTCTGCTCGACCAGATCGCCCCAGTGCGCTTCGCCGCCGGCTAGGAAGAGATAGCCGATGCTCCAGGACCAGTCGGTAAGGTCACAGGTTTCGTGGAGGGAATTAAACGCGGTGGGGCCGAGATTTTCGGAGCTGACCATGCCGCCGTCGGGCATGAGGCTTTCGGCTTCGACCTTGCGGTAGGCGGTGTTGGCGAGCGCGAGGAGCGACGCGTCGCCGGTCCAAGAGAAGAGCAAGGGCAGGAGCTTGAGCTGCTCGGCGGCGGTGACGCCGTGCTCTTTCAGCGGGGCGGCGGCGCGGAGTTTTTCGGCGTGCGAGAAAGAACGCGGATCGGTTTGGAAAAAGCGGTCGCACGCGTCGCGCGCGAAGGCGAGCAACGCGGGGTCGCCGGTTTGTCCGTAGAGATAGAGGGCCTGCTCGAAGATGAAGCCATCGCGGTTCCGCCAGGGGCGCGGCGCGGTGAAGTAAACGCCGAGGGCACGAGTGAGCGCGGCATCCCGCGTGGCGCTGTGTTCGGCCATGAGCGCGCGGCCGACGACGGCGTTGGGCCAGCCCCAGGTGGACTCGCCGAATTTTCCGGGGCCGGAGTTTTCGCGGAGGTAGGCGAGATTGGCGGCGGAGAGGCGGGCGATGCCGGCGTTCTCGACGAGGCGGTTGAGGCGGACGATGCCGTCGACGAGGTAGCCGGCCTGCTCGTAGGGCCACCACGTTTCCCCGTGTTTCACGGGCGGCGGCGGGATTTTTCCGGCGAAGAGGCAGGTGTCGTAGGGATAGGAAAGATTCTCCGGATGACCGGTGAGGCCGGTGGCCTGACGCTCGAGCCAGGATTTGATCCAGCCGCGTGGTTGAACGGCGCCGAGGGGGAGCTCGGAGAAGTGGCCGTGGTAGGCGGGCGGCGTAGGGGGCGGAGTGGACTGGGAGTGGAGTGGGGCGGCGGCGAACGCGGACAGCACGAGCCAGCGCGGCGGGGTCAACACGCTCCACCGCGGAGGGCTGAAGAATTTCATGGCTGAGCGAACAGGCGCACGAACGCGACACCGTGCGGGGCGACGGTGGCTTCAAATTTTTCCTCCATCACGCCGAGGTCTTGCTGGCGCCAGAGGTCGCGGACGCGCTGCTTGCCGGTGAGTTTCAGGTGGGACCAGGCAGCGGTGATTTTTATTTCGGTTGTGCCGGTGTTGAAGAGGCCCACGGCGAGGGAGCCGTCATCGAGGGGCTTCGCGTAGATCTTCGCGTCGCCGGTGCCGGCGACCTGCACGGCCTGTTTGCAGAGCGAGTCCTGATCGATTTCGAGGACCTCGTCGTTGGTGAGGAGGCTGAGGGTGAAGTCGTCGACCTGCTCGAGGTCGCAGCCGATGAGCAGGGGGCTGGTGAGCAGGCACCAGAGGCTGAGGTGCGTGTATTGCTCGTCGGGCGTGAGGTTGGTCGGGTGGAGGTTGTCAGGATTCCAGCCGCCGATGTGACCGACGACGAGCATGTCGGCGTCGTTGTAGTGGCCGGGGCGGCAGAAAGGCGCCCACTTGTCCTGGGCGAAACCGATGTCATTCGCGACGCGGCTCCAGACATCGCGGATGTCGGTCGTCGTGCGCCACGACTGTGCCCACGGCGCGACCTCGCCGACGATGGGGAAGAGCGACTTGATATGATTGTTGGAGAGGCTGAGCACGATGTCGCGGCCGGTGGTGCGCAGGGCTTGGTGCATCTCGCGCGTCTCGGGTGCTTCGACGGGACCCCAGTCGAGTTTCAGATAGTCGAAACCCCACGCGGCGAACTGCGCGGCGTCGGCATAGGTGAAGCGATATTGGCCGATGGCGAAGGGCAGCACTTTTTTATTCTTCGGCGCTGGCTCCCAGCGTTGCGCGGTGCCTGCGGGATTTTCCGCGGAGCCGCCGAGTTTGCCACCGTAGGTGACGACCCACGGGCTGGAGTAGAGGCCGGCCTTGAGGCCCATCGCGTGGATCTCGTCGACCATGGCCTTGATGTCGGTGAAGTGCGACGGGTCCGTCGCGAGAGCGCGATTGGGACCGGTGCGCTGGCCCTGCCAGCCGTCGTCCATGTTGACGTAAGTCCAGCCGTGCTGGTCGAGGCCGAGTTTCACGAGCTGGCGGGCGGCGCGGAGGGCGAGGTCCTGCGTGATGCGTTCGCCGAAGCAGTTGTAGCTGTTCCAGCCCAACTGCGGCGTGAGCATGATCTCCTCGCCGACGACGATGCGGAACGGTTTCTCGACGGAGCCGAGGGCATTCTTCGCGCGCAGCGTGACGGAGAACTCGCCGGGAAACTTGAGCACGCCCGTGATGCGGCCGGTCGCGGGATCGAGTTTCAAGCCGGCGGGCAGCCCATCGGCAGCGAAGGTCATCGGCCGGTCGCCGGTTGCGGGGATGGAGTAGAGAAACGGCGAGCCGGGACGGACGCCGAAGATTTTCGGGCCGTTGAGGCGCGGGGTGGCGGCGGGTTTCGGGGTGAGGATGACGCGCGGAGCGGTTGCAGCCGCGGGCGCGTCGGCGGCCGGCAAGGCGGCGACCGCGGTAACAGCGGCGAGCAGGAGCGTGAGGCAACGGGCGGAAAACATTTTCATCATGGGAAAAATAAGACGTGGGATTCGGAGCGGGGTGGCGACGCCGTCAGACGTCGCGGACGCAACGGAAACCGAGATTGGTCGCGGTGCTGTCGGGAGAATTATTCGAGCGGGCGTCGGTGCGGTAGCGATTGCAGTAGCTCGCGTGGCAGAGATAGCTGCCGCCGCGCATCACACGACGCTCGCCGTGCTCGGGACCGACGGGATCCTCGGCCGGTGAACGCAGATACCACTGCGGATCGAACCAGTCCTGACACCATTCCCAGACGTTGCCGGTCATCTGATAGAGTCCGTGGCCATTGGCCTTGAAACTCCGCGCCGGGGCGACGCCCGCGTGGCCGTCGGCGCAGGTGTTCTGGTCCGGAAAATCGCCCTGCCACACGTTCATGAGATGCCGGCCGCCCGGCTCCAGCTCGTCGCCCCACGGGAAACGTTGCTGCACACGTCCGCCGCGCGCGGCGTTTTCCCACTCGGCCTCGGTCGGCAGTCGCTTGCCGGCCCAGCGCGCATAGGCGGCGGCGTCGGTCCAAGAAATGTGCACCACAGGATGAGCCCAGCGCTGCTTGATGGATGAGCCCGGGCCTTCCGGATGGCGCCAGGTCGCACCGTCGACCCGACACCACCATTCGCTGCCGACGACTTGCTGATGCACGGCGGTCTCCCGCTGCTTCGGCGTGAGGTCGCCCTGAAACACGAAACTCCAACCGAAGGTTTGGGCGTCGGTCCGATACCGCGTCGCGTTCACGAATTCGTTGAACTGCTCATTCGTGACGCACGTCTCGTCGATGTAGTAGGGCGCCAGCTTCACCGCATGCAGCGGGCCTTCACCGTCGGCGGCAAAGCCATACGTGCCGTCGGTGCCCATGAGAAATTCACCGCCCGGGATGAGCTTCATGCCAGTCGTGGCACCGGTGTGGACGCGCCGCCACGCGTTCTCCGGGGGAGAACCCGCCGGGGCGGCGGCGCGGCCGGGCGAGCAACACTGCGGCTGGTCCTTCACGCTCAGGTTTTCTCCAGGGTGGACGCGTAGTGGCGCGTGAGCGCCGCCAACTCGGCGCAGGTGGCGGCGTGCTGCCGATCGTTGGCGAGATTCGTCATCTCCAGCGGATCGGCCTTCGGGTCGAAGAGCATGGCGCCGTTTACTCCGTTCGGCCCAAACTCGGCGTAGCGCCATTTTTCGGTGCGCACGGCGACCCCGTGCAGCGACGTGCCATCTTCGCTCCAGACGCTGAAGGCCGGCCGTTTCCAGGCGGCACCCGGGTCCTGGAGCAGCGGGGCGAGGCTGGCGCCTTCGAGTTCCTGCGGCGGGCGCGGCAGGCCGCAGAGTTCCTGCAACGTGGGGTAAACATCGAGCGACTGCACCGGCCGGAAGCAGGCCGTGCCGTTGCCCTTCGCTCCGGGCGCGACGATGATCAACGGCACGCGCGTGCCCATCTCGAAGAGCGAACCGGCCTTCGACCACTTGCCCTTTTCACCGAGGTGGTAGCCGTGGTCGACCATCAGCACGACGATGGTGTTTTCGCGCAGACCGCGGCGGTCGAGCTCGGCCATCACCCGGCCGATGTTCCAGTCCGTCCACGACGTCGAGGCGATGTAGGCGCGAATGACCTCCTTGGCTTCCGCTTCACTGGCGGCGCGGCCGATGAACAGGTCGGCGTTGCGCTGGCGGATCGCCGCGCGGGGAAATCCCGGCGGGACCGTCGGCCAGGCGGCGAAATCGGGTGTGAGCTGGATTTTTTCCGGATCGTAGAGATCGAAGAATTTTTGCGGAGCGCACGGCGGGCTGTGCGGCTTGACCGGTCCGCAGGCCAGAAAGAAGGGCGCGTCCTTCTGCGGATCGAATCGCCGCAGGTGTTCGATGGCGTGCTCGGTCGTCGCGTAGTCGGGATGACCCTCGCCCTCGCCATCGAGCACGATGACGCGATCGGAACTCGACGCCTGGCGCACATCCTGAGGCAGCGGCGCGACGACCTCGGGCGGCGGCGGCGGGCCATCCGGGCGCGGGATGACTTTGGCTTTTCCGCCGGCACCGCCGTCACCGTCGGGCACGCCGCCGCCCTGACTCCAAGCTTTGGGATCGTCCATGCCGCCGTGGAAAATTTTGCCGCAGCGCAGGCTCTGATAGCCGTTCTCCCGAAACAACTGCGGCAGGGTGACCCAATCGGGGTGGAGCGTGCGGATGTTGGTCCGGTTGCCGAGGACACCCGTGTGCGTGGGGTGACGTCCGGTCATCAGCGAGGACCGCGAAGGGTTACAGAGGGGAAACTGGCAATAGTTGCGGTCGAATCGCACGCCGGATTTGGCCAGCGCGTCGAGGTGCGGCGTGATCGCGCCAAAGCGGCTGCCGTAGCAGCCGAGTTCGACGCGCAGATCGTCGACGATGAAAAACAGCACATTGGGTCGGCGGGAAGACGACGGGGCCGATGCCGCGTGCAAGCGGGAGGCGAAGGAGGTGGCGAGCGCCGCGCCCGCGAGGTTTCCAATAAATTTTCGGCGAGTAACTGTGGACATAAGACGAATGGGTCAGGGGGTGAGCGAGGGAGGTAGATGATCTGCGACGGGACTGAAATAGATGGCGAGCGGGTTGTGCGGGATCGTGCGGAGGGTCGCGACGATGCCGGCGGCGTTGTAGCGCGCGCCGTCGGCGTTCATGTGCGTGCGCGCGTCGCCGAAGAGTGGCGTGACGTTGTGGGGGCCGAGGCGTTCGTAGCCATCGGAGATCACGCCGTTGGCGTCGCCGTAGAGCGTGCCGGTGGCTTCGGCGGCGTGGCGCGTCCACGTGGCGAAGGTCGCCTGGTCGCGCTCGCGGACGATCTTGCCGTCGCGCCAGTCCTTGTGCGGCACCTTCGAGAGGAGGATCACGGTGGCGCCCCTGGTCTTCGCCTCGCTGCCGTATTTCCTCAGATACCAGCCGAAGGTATGGATGGTCTCCATCGTCTTGAGATCGGCCTTGATCGCCTCGGCGGTCTCGTCGCCCTCGCCGTGGATCGAGGGGCGGCCTTTGGCCTTGG
>JANYBX010000057.1 GCA_025360615.1 Opitutia bacterium | reverse complement strand
TAGATTTCGTCCGGCTGGAGTTCGTAGAGCAGCTTCACCATCTGCACCGAATCGGCGAGATCGCCGTAGTGGAGATGGAGGCGGACGCCGTTCACGTGCGGATCGCGGTAAAGGTGGTCGATCCGACTGGTATTGAAGGTCGAGGCGCGGCGGATCACGCCATGCACCTCGTAGCCTTTTTCGAGCAAAAGCTCGGCGAGATAAGATCCGTCTTGGCCGGTGATGCCGGTGATCAGCGCTTTTTTCATCCAGTAAAATTTCAACGTTACCGACGCGCCTCGCGTCACGGCAAGTCTCCAAATCTTGGCGCGGGCTGGATAAATTCAGCCGGCTCCGGCCACGGACCCGCACGCCGCTGAGCATCTCGGGCATTGACGCCAATTTTGCCGAATCGTTTCTTATCCGCCATGCACGCAACCAACCCGACGGCACCCGGCGTCAAATACAAGCGCATCATCCTGAAGCTCTCCGGCGAAGTCCTCCGCGGCGGCAAATCCGGCGATCCCATCGACGCCGCCACCCTCGAAAAAACCTGCGCCCAAGTGAAGGAGATCGCCGACCTCGGCGTCCAAGTCTGCGTCGTCATCGGCGGCGGCAACATCTTCCGCGGCTTGCAGGGCTCGCAGCGCGGCGTGGACCGCACCACCGGCGACTACATGGGCATGCTCGCCACCGTCATTAACGCCCTCGCGCTCATGGATTGCCTCGAAAAAATGGGGGTCACCACCCGCGTGCAAAGCGCCATCCCGATGAACCAGATCGCCGAGCCGTTCATCCTCCGCCGCGCCCAGCGCCACCTCGAAAAAGGCCGCGTCGTCATCTTCGCCGCCGGCACCGGCAACCCCTATTTCTCGACCGACACCACGGCCGCCCTCCGCGCCTCCGAGTTGCACGCCGACATCATCATGAAGGCCACCAAGGTCGACGGCATCTACGACAAGGACCCGAAGAAATTCCCCGACGCCGTCAAATACGACCAGATCACCTTCATCGACGCGCTCAAGCAGCGCCTCAACGTCATGGACTCGACCGCGTTCTCCCTCTGTCTCGACAACAACGTCCCCATCCTCGTGTTCGACCTCAACGACGAGCACGCCATCCGCAAAGCCGTCTTCGGCGAAAAAATCGGCACCCTCGTGAAGAGCTGAGCTTCTTGCTTCGTTGATCGAAGCACGTCGTGACAACCACCCTCTTTCGCCCTGTCGGTTTGCGTGAACTCGCATTGGTGTTCGATTCCCAAATGCGGGCGTTCCCCCCGCGTTTGCCCGAGCAACCAATTTTCTATCCGGTGCTGAATCGCCACTATGCCGTCCAGATCGCGCGGGATTGGAACGCACCTTCCGAGCAATCTGATTTTTCTGGCTTCGTCACCGAATTCGTCATCGACAGCCACTACTCTGAACAGTTTCCGGTGAAAATCGTAGGCAGCTCCGTCCATCAGGAACTTTGGGTTCCAGCGGAACGGCTCACGGAATTCAACCGTGAGATTCAAGGACGCATTCGGGTGGTAGATGCTTTCTTTGGCGACGGCTACAAAGGTTTCATTCCCCCTCAGTTCAATCTCTCTGGAAAAACAGCGACAGAGCAGCTCGTTTGCATGGCCGGCACATTCGACTACAGCATGATGGATTTTGTCTGCGAAATCGCGGCGAATAAAAAAGCCGTTTACCTAAACTTCCCGTTCTGGCTTTCTCGCGACTTTGGCCCGCATGGCGTCGCGGGAACACAGCGTGATAGAGTCATTGAAGCCATACGCCAAGTTTGGCATCCGCGTTTTCCAAACACTCAACTCTACGGGCCGCACTCAAATGAATCTATTGCCTGACATCGGATGAGCGCGGACCATTTCACCACTTGAAGATTGAAGCTCGCCCGCTCCTCCAATCAAAAATCATAAATTCCCCCATGTCCTCCCCCTACCTCTCCGACGCCCAAGCCAAAATGAAAAAAACCGTGGACCACACGCTCCACGAGTTCAGCGCGATCCACACCGGCAAGGCCACGCCCGCGATGGTCGAAAGCGTCATGGTCGATGCCTACGGCTCACCCACGCAGCTCAAGGCCTGCGCCGCCATCAGCACGCCCGACGCCCGCCTCATTCAAATCCAACCGTGGGACGCGAGCCTGATTAAAAACATCATCAAGGGCATCCAGGAAGCCAACCTCGGCTTCAATCCCATCCCGGACGGCAAGGTCATCCGCATTCCCCTCCCTGACATGAGCCGCGAACGCCGCCAGGAGTTCGTGAAAAACGCCCACCGCCTCGCCGAGGAAGGCCGCGTCCACGTCCGCAACGTCCGCCGCGATGTGATGGAATCCGTGAAAAAAGCGAAGCTCCCCGAGGACGAAGCGAAACGCCTCGAAAAAGACATCCAAGCCGCCACCGATGCCGCGATCAAAAGCATCGGCGACCACCTCGCGCATAAGGAAAAAGACCTGCTCACCGTCTAAGCTCCTCTTCTTGTAGGAGCCTGCTTGCAGGCTCCTACCCTTAGAATCCTGGGCGCTCTTCGTGTGAAAAACTCCTCCGCTTCCCCCAAGCGCGTCGTCGTCAAGCTCGGCACCGGCGTCCTCACCTCCGGCATCGGCCAACTCGATACGGCCCGCCTCGCCGATCTCGCCTCGCAGCTCGCTGCGCTGCGCGCGCAAGGCACCGAGGTCATCGTCGTATCCTCCGGCGCCGTCGGCCTCGGCATGGGCCGGCTCGCGCTCGAGAAAAAACCCCGCGACGTCTCGAAAAAACAAGCCTGCGCCGCCATCGGCCAGTCGCTCCTCATGCAGGCGTGGCAGGCGGCGTTCGCCCCGCACCGCCTCGCCGTCGCCCAAGTCCTCCTCACCCACGAGGATCTCCGCGCCCGCGCCCGCTACCTCGGCATCAAGGAATGCCTCCGCGAACTCGTCGCCTACGGCACGATCCCGATCATCAACGAAAACGACACCGTCAGCGCCGCCGAAATAAAATTCGGCGACAACGACACGCTCTCCGCCCTCGTCGCCAGCCTCGTCGAGGCTGAACACCTCATCATCCTCTCCACCGCCCCCGGCCTGATCGACCTGAAAGGCACCGGCGAAATCGTTCCCGTCGTCGATCGCATCAGTCCCGAGATTGAGGCGATGGCCGGCGGCACCACCAGCGAGACCGCGACCGGCGGCATGATCTCGAAAATCTCCGCCGCCAAGCTCGCCACCCGCGCCGGCTGCGGCGTCTTCATCGCCAGCGGCGCGGAGCACGCCATCATCCCCCGCCTGCTCGCCGGCACCGGCCCGGGCACCTTCTTCGTTCCCAGCGGCCTCCCGCTCGAAGCCAAAAAACACTGGCTCGCCTATTTCCAACGCCCCGCCGGCACGCTTCACGTCAACGCCTGCGCCGTCCCCGTCCTGCGCGAGCGCGGCAGCAGCCTTCTCGCCGTCGGCGTCACCCACGCCACCGGCGAATTCGCCGCCGGCGATATCGTCAACATCGCCGGCCCCGGCGCCACGATCATCGCCCGCGGCAAATCCGCCTTTGCCAGCGACGAAATCCCCGCCCTCGCCGGCCAGAAAGCCGACGCTCTCCGCGCGCTCCACCCGCAGCGCAAACGCCTCGAAGTCGTCCACCGCAACGATCTGGTGTTGCTCTGAGTCGCGTTTCCCCAAGCGCCCTTCGCGAATGCGGTGAAATCTCACCATCGCGCACGAGACCCTACCTGACCATAGCAGGGGCTTTGCGCCCCGCTTGCTCGGTAACCGCCCCCGCTCAATCTGACTGAACGCAGCCACTAAACGGACAGGTGTCCGCGTTTCCTTGCTATCTTCTGACCACTTGGCTGTCTGTTCTCCCCTGCCCTTCTGCTTCCTCCTCCAGCTTACCTCATGAAACCCTCCGCCTTTGTCTCGTTGCTCCTCGCCACCTCCGCCGCACTCACCGCCGCCGAATCCGCACCGGTCACCTGGGCCACCGCCACCGAGATTCTCGCACGCATCAAGGCGCCAACTTTCCCCGCGCATGATTTTTCCATCGCCGACTATGGCGCGAAACCTGGCGGCACCATCGACAATACCGCCGCGCTTCGCCAAGCCATCGCCGCGTGTAGCGCCGCCGGTGGCGGCCGTGTCGTCGTGCCCGCCGGAGTTTTCCTGACCGGCGCGATTCACCTGAAGAGCAACGTCAACCTCCACCTCCTCGCCGGCTCGACGTTGTTGTTCAGCAGCGATCCCGCCGCCACCTGCCCGTCGTCCGCACGCGCTGGGAAGGCACCGAGTGCATGAATTTCTCGCCCTTCATCTACGCTTTCGAACAGGAAAATATCGCCGTCACCGGCGAGGGCACGCTCGACGGCGGCGCGTCGATGGAAAATTGGTGGGCCTGGGCCAAGAAAACCCCCGACAAAGTCCCGCCCCGCGCCACGCCCGACATCCGCGCGCTCAACGATCAAGCCGACCGCGGCGTGCCCGTCGCCGAGCGTGTCTTCGGTGCCGGCCATTTCCTGCGCCCCGCTTTTTTCCAGCCGTATCTCTGCAAAAATATCCTCGTCGAAGGCGTCACCATTGTCCGCTCCCCGATGTGGGAAATCACCCCCGTGCTTTCCTCCAACATCACTGTGCGCGGCCTGAAGATCGGCACCCACGGCCCCAACAACGACGGCTGCAATCCCGATTCCTGCCGTGATGTCCTGATCGAAAACTGCATCTTCGACACCGGCGACGACTGCATCGCCATCAAGTCCGGTCGCAACGACGATGGCCGTCGCGTCGGCGTGCCCTCCGAAAACATCATCGTCCGCCAATGCACGATGAAAGACGGCCATGGCGGCGTCGTCCTCGGCAGCGAGGTCTCCGGCGACTGCCGCAACATCTTCGTCGAGAATTGCACGATGGATAGCCCGAACCTCGAACGCGCCCTCCGCTTCAAGTCCAACGCTCGTCGCGGCGGCGTCGTGGAAAACATTTTCATGCGCAACGTCACCGTCGGCCAGGTCACCGAGGCGATTCTCACGATCGACTTCCTCTACGAGGAAGGGGCCAAGGGCGCGCACCAGCCCACGGTTCGCCATATCGTGATGGAAAATATCACCAGCAAAAACAGCCCGCGCGTTTTCTACGTCGCCGGCTTCAAAGGCGCGATCATCGACGACATCACGATTCGCAACTGCACCTTCGCCGGGATCACCTCGAGCGAGTTCATCCAGCACGCCGGCAAGATCACGCTGGAGAACGTCACGATCCTCCCCGCGAAAAAAACCGCCAGCCTCAGCACCCGCGAAGGCCCGCTCTGAAGGTAGGGCGGGTTATCCCTAACCCGCCGCGCTCGTCTCCGCATTTTCCTTTGCGCCCTCGCGCCATTGCGTGAGCTTCGTCCGCTCAACGCATGGATTTCGCCCTCGACCCCACGTCCGCGCCCCACGGCATCCCGCCGATTGATTTCCGCAAGGAACTCAACGACGAGCAATTCGCCGCCGTCACCGCGCCCGCCGGCCCGCTCCTCGTCCTCGCCGGCGCCGGCTCTGGCAAGACCCGCACGCTCACCTACCGCGTCGCCTACCTCCTCTCGCAAGGCGTGCGTCCCGGCGAAATTCTCCTCCTCACGTTTACCAACAAGGCCGCGAAGGAAATGCTCCACCGCGTGCAAGACCTCACCGGCGTCGAGCCCGGGCGTTTCTGGGGCGGCACGTTTCACAGCATCGGCCACCGCACGTTGCGCATGCATGGCGAAGCCATCGGCCTCCCGCGCACGTTCACCATCATGGACGCCGACGAATCCGAAAGCCTCCTCCGCGACGCCGTCGAGTCCGCCGACAAAATCTTTTTCAAAGACAAAACCCACCCGCGCCCCGGCCCGCTCCACTCCGTCCTCTCGATGGCGCGCAACACCCAGCTCTCGCTCGCCGAAACCGTCACGCGCTTCTTCCCCCAATACGACGAACTCGCCGAGCGCCTCCCGCTCTTCGCCAAAAAATACGCCGAGGCCAAGCGCACCGCCAATGTCCTCGACTACGACGACCTCCTCGAATTCTGGCTCGAGCTCCTCCGCAAATCCCCCGAAACCGCCGCGTATTTTTCCCATCGTTTCCGCCACGTCCTCGTCGACGAATATCAGGACACCAACACGCTCCAGTCGCAGATCGTCGATCTGATCGGCTCGCATCACCAAGTCATGGCCGTCGGCGACGATGCGCAGTGCATCTACTCCTGGCGCGGCGCGAATTTCGAAAACATCCTCACGTTCCCCGACCGCCATCCCGGCACCGTGATGCACTACATCGAGACGAACTACCGCTCGACCCCGCAGATCCTTGCCCTCGCCAACGGCGTCCTCATGGCGCAGCCGAAGGGCCGCCACTTCGACAAGGAACTAAAACCGTTTCGCGCCAACTCCGAGAAACCCTACGTCGTCCAGTCGATGGATGGACGCGAGCAAGCCCAGTTCATCGTCCAACGCATCCGCGGCCTCATGGACGAAGGCTGCGCCCTCGCCGACATCGCCATCCTTTACCGCGCGCATTTCCAAGCGCTCGACATCCAGCTCGAACTTTCGCGCCTCCAGATTCCCTACCAGATCACGAGCGGCGTCCGCTTCTTCGAGCAGGCCCACGTGCGCGATCTCATCGCGCTGCTCCGCTTCGTTTATAATCCCGCCGACACCCTCGCGTGGAACCGCCTCGTCGTGCTCCTCCCGAAAGTCGGCGACAAAGGCGCGCAAAAAATCTACGCCGCCGCCCTCGACCACGCGAAGCTCCTCCAGAAAAATTTCGTCGACGTGCTCGACTCCGACGACGTCCTCTCCCGCGTTCCGAAAGATGCGAAGGAAGAATGGCCCAAGCTCGTCGCCTCGCTCCAGCAAGTCGCGGAAGTGATGCGAAACATGAAACCGCACAACGCCATCGAGACCGCCATCGACGGCTGGTATGGCGACTACCTGAAAGGTGCGTTCGCGAACTACGTTTCACGTCTCGACGATTTGAAATCGCTCATCGGTTTCGCGACCCGCTTCGAGGACATGCAGGACATGCTCGCCCAAATCATGCTCCTGAACGGCGAGACCAGCAACCGCTCCGCCGACCCCGACGCCGACGCGCTCCGCCTCACCACGGTGCACCAAGCGAAAGGCTTGGAATACGCCGCGGTCTTCCTGATCGGCCTCGCCGACGGCATGTTTCCCCTGCGCCGCTCGATTGAGTCCGGCGACGTCGAGGAAGAGCGCCGTCTCTTCTACGTCGCCGTCACGCGCGCCCGCGACGAACTCTATCTCTGCTGGCCGAAAGTGAACACCAAAGGAGGCCCCGCGATGCTGATGACCCCGAGCCGCTTTCTCCAGGAACTCTCGCCCGATCTCTACCAACCGCTGAAAATCAAACGCTCCTTCGGTTGGTGAAAAGTTCCCGGCCCCTCCGACTCCTCGCGCTCTCCGCCCTCCTCGCGGGCTTGGGCTTCATCGCCGTTTCCGCTTTCTTCGCGTGGCAACTCACCGGACCGATGCGCCGCCCCCTCGGCGCCGCGCCCGAAAGATTTTTATCCGCGCATGAATCGGTGCGCTTTCCCGCGCGGGATGGAATCTCACTCGCCGGCTGGTTCGTGCCGTGCGCCGGCGCGAAGCAAGCCGTCGTCCTCCTCCACGGCCACGGCTCGACACGCACGCAAATGCTCGCGCGCGCCAAGCTGCTCCACGACCACGGCTATGCCGCTCTCCTCTACGACGCGCGCGGCCACGGCGAAAGCAGCGGCGAACTCGTTTCCTTCGGCTGGTATGAAACGCGCGACCTCCTCGGCGCGCTCGATTGGCTCCGTGACCGTGGGTTCACGGAGTTCGGACTCATCGGCGCCTCGCAAGGCGGAGCGACCATCGCCCTCGCCGCCGCCGAACTGCGCGGCGTGCGCTGGGCCGTCCTTGAAAGCACCTACCCGACGCTGACCAATGCCGTCGACCGCCGCTTCCGCAAAACCTTCCACGTGCCCGGCTGGCTCGCCGGCGTGGTGATGGTGCCACTCGCCGAATGGCGGCTCGGCCTCCACGCCTCGACGATCAGCCCGCGCGACGCCGTGGCAAAACTACCCTGCCCCGTCCTCATCATGATCGGCGAACGCGACGCCCACACCCATCCCGCAGACGCCCGCGAAATTTTCGACCGCGCCCGCGAACCCAAATCATTCTGGCTCGTGCCCGCCGCCGCCCACGTCGATCTCTACGGCTTCGCCAAACAAGACTACGAACGTCACCTGCTGAATTTCATCTCAACCGCACAGTGAATTCTAACGGAATCGTTCTCACCCAAACCAGACAAACCGTGTTTCAGAGAGAACAAGAACACACAGCGCTGACACAGAACTTTAGAGTGAAACCAAATCGCCTAAACTCGCACGGCACTTCTCGCCGACCCGTTCGCGGAGACAACGCCGTGCGCATTGTGCTCTCCGCCGCCTCCGCGTTTGCACTTTGCGAAACCGGCCTTGGTCGAAAGCATGACCAAGGCGCGGACAGTATCCCCTCCAGGCCACTCGCTCCGTGAAGCCCCCGGGCTCCGCCGCCTAACTCCGCTCAACCACGTCCCGCTCTCCACCCAGCCCGGTCCATCTCGGTTTTTTGGCGCACAACTTCAGCCATCCGAACGCTGCCGCTCCGACGGCGCTGTCGCCCCCTCCGCTCTCGCCTAAACAGCGGGGGCACTTCATTTCAACCGACGCCGCTCCGCCCTTGAGAAAGAACCGCAAACTCATCCTCGGCGTCGCCCTCTCGCTCACGCTTATCACCGTGCTCTTCACCGGCGCTTCAGCCTATGCCGCGTGGAAGCTCACGAGTCCGCCGCGACGGGCGCTCGGCGCTCTGCCGAAGGATTTCCCTTTTGCCGTCGAACCCGTTCGCTTCATCGCGTCGGACGGTGTGCCCCTCGCCGGCTGGTATCTGCCCTGCCCCGGCGCAACGCGGGCGGCCGTGCTCGTGCATGGCATGGCGCTGCATCGTGGCTACGGTCTTTCCCGCGCCCAGCTGCTGCGTGGTCACGGTTACGCCGTCCTGACTTTCGATACGCGGGGTTGTGGCGAGAGCGGCGGCACGCTCGTTTCCTACGGCTGGCATGAAACCCGCGACGTGCTGGGCGCGATGGATTTTCTCCGCGGCCGCGGTTGCACGGAGTTCGGCCTGATCGGCGGTTCCGCGGGCGCCGCCGCCATCGCGCTCGCCGCCGACCGCCTGCGCGACGTGCGGTGGGTCGTCCTCGAAGCCGCCTACCCGACGGTGCTCACCGAATTGGATCGCGATATCCGGCTTTATACCGGGCTGCCCCGCCGCCCACTGACCTCGCTCCTCGAACCCATGATCGAGTGGCGGCTCGGCCTCTCCCTCACGGATCTCGCGCCGCGCGATACCATCGGGAAACTAAAGTGTCCGGTGTTCGTGGTCTCCGGTGTTTCGGATCGTCGCGTTTTTCCGCAGGACGCGCAGGAGCTCTACGACCAGGCGCACGAACCCAAATCATTCTGGCTCGTCCCCGGCGCCGGCCACGCCGATTTCCACAAGACGGCTGGGAAGGAATACGAGCGGCGCGTGCTCGCGTTCATCGATGCCGCGCTGAAATGAGCGTCACCCTCTGAACACCGTCCGCATCGCCGTGTGATAGGCGCGCATTTCTTCATCGGTGCCGATACTCACGCGGCACCAATCGCCATAGCCCTCGACCGGATCGTGCGGCCAGCCGACCAGAAAACCCTTCTCCTTCATCGTCGCCTGAAAATCCCGCATCGGAAATCCCGTGTGGTGAAAAGCAAAATTCCCCAGCGAGGGCGTATAGCGCAGGCCGAGTTCATCCAGCAGCGCGCAATATCGCGCGCGTCCATCGGCGATCTTGCGCCGGCACCAGGCGGGGAACTTCGTGTCGAGCAGCGCCGCCCACGTCGATCTCTACGGCTTCGCCCGACAAGACTACGAACGTCACCTGCTCGATTTTATCTCCGCCGCGCATTGAGCGCTGCCTATAACTTGGCCAGCTCGGCAAAATGCGCGTCCATCGACTCGACTTCGACGCCATGATGTCGCGCACAGGCGGCGATCAACAGATCGGTTGCCGGGATCGTCAGTCCGGCGGCTCTGGCGCGCCGGGCGAGATCACAAGCGATGTCCCAAACTTCCGGGGGCATTTCCAATTCGGGCAACACCTGTTCAAACTCGCACAAGGCTTTCTTCTCACGGGCACCGCGTGCGCCGTTCCACAACTCAAGCCGGACAACGGGCGACCAGCACGCCCGGCCGCCGGTCACATGGTCATGCAACCTGCGTCGAATCTCGGCATTGCCCCGCTCGCGGAGCACTTCGATCCAGCAACTCGTGTCGATCAGAATCATATCGTATGCCGGCCGGATTCGCGCATCCGCTTGAGGTCCGCCTGAGTCATAAAATCCTTGAATGTCCCAAAATGCCGCGTCAGCGCCGCCATGCGGTGCCGGCGGTTAAATTCCGCCACCGCCAGCGCGACGGCTTCGGTCTTGGTCTTGGCTTTGGCGTGCTTCATCGCCTCCGCCAGCTCGGCCTCGGGAAGGTTAACGGTGGTTTTCATGCTTCCAAAGATGCTGATTGCGGAATCCGAATCAAGCGCGGCTTGCTTCCAGCCCGGCCGACCGCGAGACGCCGTTTCTTCGTCGTGAGCGCCACGCTCGCCCGACGCGCAAGTTGACGACGACTCGCCGGAGAACGCTCCGCTTTCCAATTCCTCTCCCCGCTTGCGAACCGCGCCCGCGCTCGCACTGTAACTGCTCCCAACGATGAACGGCTACGACTCCTCCGAAGATCACCAACCCGTGACGTGGTTCCGCGGCCATCCGGTCTTCGCGGCGCACCTCATCGTGGCGGGCTTTGTCCTGTCGATGCTCGTCACCACTATTTTCGACGCCTTCCGGATCGATCACCTCCTGGACTGGCTGACGTTCTCCAGCTCGCTGGTTCTTCAGGGCGAAGTGTGGCGCATCTTCACCTACGGCTTCGTCAACCACCCGAACATTCCGTTCGCCTTCGACATGGTGATCATCGTGCTCTGCGGGCGCGAGGTGGAGCGGTTTTTCGGACGCCGCCGTTTTTTCCTTCTCTATGGCGGACTGTATTTGCTGACGCCCCTGCTCTTCACGCTCATCGGCCGATGGTGGCCAATCTCCCGCGCGGGCGAAACCGGGGCCTTCGGTCTCTTCATCGCCTTCGCGACGCTCTACCCCAACGTCCCGCTCTATTTCAACATCCTCGCTAAATGGCTGGCCCTGATTTTTGTCGGCCTGCTCACCCTCATGGCCATCGCCTCGCGCGATGTGACCAGCCTAATTTCACTCTGGGCTACGGTGGGTTTCGCCCATGCATTCGTGCGCCATGCGCAGGGTCATTTCAGCCTGCCGAGCTTCAAGCTTTTCGAGAAGAAGCCGAAGCTCCGCGTTCTCCCCGATCTCCCACCCAAAAAAATCTCCCGGCCCTCGTTGGAACCAGAACCCGCCATGGCGGAGGTCGATGCGTTGCTCGATAAAATCGCCCGCTCCGGCATCGGCAGTCTGACCTCAAAAGAACGCGCCAGGCTCGACGCCGCCGGCGCAGAGCTAACCAAGCGCAAACGTTGAAGGTGTATCGCGTCGCCCTGACGCGCTTCACCCCGACCCTCCCGCCGCCCTCAGCGTTTTTTCGCCTTCTTCGGCGACCACTCCGCCGTCACGACAGAGCTAAATCCCCCGCGTGCTTTCCAGTCGGAGATAATCGTGAGGCTGCGTGGCTGCAGGGCGCGGCCCAAGTCGTCGCAGATCTGGTTGGTCGCCGCCTCGAAGAAGATGCCCTTGTTGCGAAACGCGTGGAAATAAAGCTTCAGCGACTTCAGCTCGACACAGGTTTTATCCGCCACGTAGCGCACCGTGATGGCCGCGAAATCCGGATGGCCCGTCATCGGGCACACCGAGGTGAACTCGTGGTGCGTATGCGCGATCACAAAGTCGCGATGCGGCGCGGGATTGGGAAACGTTTCGAGAATCTTCGGGTCGGCCATGATGGGAAAAGTAGTGGGTAGCGAGTAGCGGGTAGCGAGTAGAAATACCGGTAAACGCACCCGTTTTTCTCCCGACGTTCTATCGCGCCGCATCCTCGGATGCTCGCTACCCACTACTCGCTACATTTCGCGCCTTTCAGGCGCTACGTCGCCGTCTC
>JANYBX010000043.1 GCA_025360615.1 Opitutia bacterium | reverse complement strand
ACCCGTCTCGTCGGTGAGCACGCCCGCGAGCTGCGCGGAAGTCGTGGCCGCGAATTGGGAAAGTGGATTCGCCACGAGGGCGTCGCCTCCGCCGGGGATCGCCTGAAACGAGCCGTCGTCGCGGACGAACTTCGAGCCGGTCGCCGTGCCGGTGATGGTGATCGCCGCAAAGGGGATCGCGGAAAAGGTGTTGCTCGCGCCGGAGAGCGTTTTGTTTGTGACGGTCTGCGTGTCGCTCGTGCCGAGCACGGTGCCGCTGGGCGCGGTCTTGGCGGCCCAGCTCGTGAGGTTGGCGGCGAGCGGCTGATACGTCGTAGCCGCCAGGGCCGCGCTGAGATAGTAGTTGGGCGCAAGCTTGCGCTGGCCGTTGGTGGCGCCCTGAAGGAGCGTCCAATCGTCGCCGGCCGGGGCCGTCGCGGTGGGCTTGGATTGCAGCGTGGCATCGGCGGCAAACGCGAGCGGCGCAAACGCGAGCAGGAGGAGGAAGAGACGGATCGATTTCATGGGTTGTCTACGAGGTGGGTGCCGTCGTTGTCGGCGAGAAGAGTGCCGTCGTTATCGGCGAGGATAGCGCCGGCCGCAGTGGGCACGGCCGTGGTATAAGTTGTGGCGGCATCGTAGGCCGCGCGGTAGAGCCGCTGCTCCACGAGGAGGATTTCGGGCCAGCGATCGTAGCGCCAGGCGCGGGCGACGCGGCGGTTGATCTTCCGCACCAGGCTCCCGAGTTGCTGGCTGGAAAGATCAGCCCGATCCAAGCCCGCCACATCGCAGGCGCCGTCAAGCACAGTGCTGAAGGGAACGGTGCGCATCGTCAGGCAAGCGGAAACCCAAGGAGCCAGGTATTGCCCAGCGCATCGCGGTAAACCCAGCAGGAACCCCCGATGGCACCCACCAAGGTGAAGCGCATGGGCGCGGCTTTCATCCTTTCGGGCCTTTCAGCCCCTGCACCAGGAGCGAGGGGTTCGCGCTGCGCGTCTTCACGCGGGCGGCGGGGTTGTCGCGCAGGTATTCGCGGACAAATGCCGCGTCGTGCCAGCAGGCGTAGCCGAGGCGCGCGCCCCAGTAGTGATAGCTCACGGGGTGAACCATGAAGCGGACTTCGCCGCCTACGTCGCCATCGAGCTTGAAGGTGCGGCGTTCGCCACCGGCGCGGGCCGCGGCGGCCATCTCGCGGTGCATCGCGGCTTCCTTCTGCTGCTGGCGGAAGGCCAGCTCGGCCATCACATCCTCGAGCGTGATGCCGAGAAGTTCCAGCGTGGCGTTGGCCTCGGATTCATCGTCGAGCGCCTCGAGGCCGCCCGCGGCGGATGGGTCTGAAATCATGGGAAAAAGAAAGGCGCGCGGGCCGGTGCCCTGCCCGGGGCCGACCCGCGCGCCAGCTGTAGTTTCAGGGCTGTTACGGCAGCAGGTTGTTCACGTCGTAGAGCTTGAAGTAGGCGCGGAGCACGCCTTTCTTCAGCGACGAGAGCGACTTCGACGCCATCGAGGCCAGCGTGAAGCCGAGCGTGTCCGCCGCCGTGTAAACCTGCTGCGTGCCCGTGCCGTGGCTGAGGTAGGCCGGCGTGCCGTTTTTGTTGAGCTGCATCGTCGTCAGGTGGCGCGTGGCGCTGCCGGTGTCGCCGATGGTCAGGATATTGCTGTTGAAGGCCGCATCCGCCGTGTCTTCGAACGGCACGACGAGTTCGGCGGAGACGAGCTTGACGCTCGTCTTCGCGAGAATGCCGCCGGGCACGGCCGCGAGCTGGGCGGTGTTCGCCGTCGTCTGCGCGATGAAATCCGCGAAGGTGATTTCCACTTCGAGATCCGCGAGCTTGGTGATGGCGCTTTCGCCGAGGAGGGGAGTTACTTTCATGGTTCTGGTTTCCTTTCGCGATTAGCTGTTGATGGTGGCCGAGAACATGCCCTCGGGGTTGTCGATCATGTGCACGATCATCGTGTCGCAGATCGCCTTGTAGCCGCCGCCGCCGTAGGGCAGCTCTTGCACGCGGGGCAGGCGGGTGTAGGCCACGCCCGCCATGTCCATATCCACGAACGCGCCGGAGCTGTGCGTGTAGAGGGTGTCGCTGCCGTCGGCCGCGAGCGTGTAGAGGAAGCTCGAGAGCATCAGGTCGATGCTGCCGGTATCCAGCACCACGCGGTCGATGATCGTGAGCAGCGCCTTGTCATCCGCGCTCATGTTGAAGCGGCGGATGTTCGTCTTGCTGGCCACGGTGTCGTCGTAACGGCTGAAGGTCGAAATCTGCGTCTTCAAATCGACGCCGACGATGCCCGTCAGGTTCGCCGGGCCCTTGCGGCGCTTGTAGGCCGCCTTGGCCATGTTCACGAGCGCCGCCTCATTGAAGCTGGCGAGGGTGCCGGAATAGATTTGGCTGGAGTTCGGCAGGAACGCCGCCGGCACGGGATACTGGGCCTGCGCCGTGGTCGAGAGCCAGGAGAAGAGGCCGCGGGTCTCGTTCGCCTGCGAGGGCTGCGCTTCCAGGGCGCAATCGTTGGCCGAGAGGAGGCGTTTCTCCATCTTGCGGGCGAGCGCCTTGAGGGCATCGGCCACTTGCACGGCCATTTCCCCCTTGGAGTTGCCGGCCACCACGGATTCTTCCGCGAAGTCGGATACCGCCGGGTTGAACCAGAGCTTCTGGGTCACACCCTGTAGGAGCTGCCGCGGGTTCGTCTTGAAATCCGAGGCGTCCACGCCGTCGCGCACGCCGCCGTGGCCGTCGTCCGGGTAGTGCTTCACCTGCCAGGAAGTCACCACGTTGCCGGGCTTCTTCCGCTTGTCGATCATCGAGAGGTAGGGAGTCTTGTCGCTTTCCGCGACCGCGATGAGATCGGCGAGTGACTCCCGTTTGCCGACCTGGTTCTTTTCTAGGGCTTGCGCCATGGTAGTTGTTTTCCTGATATGCGCCCCGCCGCGCGTGGTTTTTGATTTTACAGGAACGCGGCGGCGGCGGCCTCGAGGCCGGCGCGCGACGGTCGCTGCATGAATGTGGAGACGGCCTTGGATGAGTCGGGACCATCGGCCTTGCGGTCGAGGGCTCCACCCTTGGCCGGGGCGCCGGCACCGGGCACGCGGGGTGCCTTGCGGATGACGGCGGCCAGTTGGGTGCCTTTGCTGCCTGCGGCCGCTTTCGGCTGGGCGAGCGTCGCGAGGGCGCGCTCCCCGAGGATGAGGCGTGCGACGAGCACGTTCACGTTCGGGTGCCGGCGCAGTTCCGGCATGGTCTTGAGCAGCGCCTGGGCGCTGCGGTATTCCTCGCTCTTGCGGTCGAAGAGGGGGGCGTAGGTCTGTTTCAGCCCCGCATCCTCCGACGCGCGCGCGCGCAGGTTGGCCCTCGCGGCGGGGATCACCCGGTCGCGTTCGCGTTGCAGCTCGCGCAGCTTGGCGCGAATCTGCTCGGCGGACCAGCTCACTTCGTTCTTGGTCGCGTCGCCCTCGTAGCCCTCGCGGTTCGCATCGGCGAAATCCTCGAAGGCCTCGATCTGGGTCAGACGCGCGTCGAGCGCGCTCTCCGTCTCGGCAAACATCAGCGGATGCACGCCGGGGAGATTCACCGGCGCGGCCGCTCCGCCTTTCTCGCGGGCCTCGGCGAGTTCTTCGGCGAGTTCCTCCACGCGGGTTTCGAGCCGCGCTTGTTCCGCGCGGGCCGTGGCGGTGATTTTGCCAATGCGGGCGTCGAGCACGCCTTGCACGCGCTGGCGCACGGGTTCGGGCAGATCCTTCAACTTCACGTTGATGAACTGCGCGGTCTCGTCGGCCAGCTTGGCCGCCGCCTTCTCCTCGTCGGAGAGTTCCGCGGGCTCCGCGTCCGTTTCGGCGGCGGGTTTTTCAACCTCGGCGTCGGCCTCGTCCGCGGCGGCTTCCGTGGACACGGGCTTTTCGGCGGCCACCTCGGCCTCCGGTTCATCGGTTTCCTCCGCCGGAGCGGCGGGTTTCTCGGTGGGTTCGCTCGCGGCGGGGCCGGCGAGCTTGATCCCCAACAGGGCGGCGGCGGCGTCGAGAATATCGTCGCCCACGTCGATTTCCGCAGATTCGGGCGCTGCTTCGCCGGTTGACTTAACGGACATGAGTTTGACCCCTCACGAGGGGAGATGCTGACGGCATTGGGTTTACCCCCGCCCGACAGACCGGGCGGGAGAGGCTCCCAAAGATTAAGCCATGCTTGCGCATCCCTGCCCGATGCGGCCCGCCCGCGCCGCGCGCGAGCGCCGGGCCGTCAACTCAGGCCGACACCGACCAAGTCCGCCCTAAACCGCCCAACATTGTCGCGGATCGGCGCGCAGATGCACCGTTTGGGAACTCGTCCCCAAACGGTGCAGAGCTGGGCTTTCAGGCTCCGGCAGCCCGGAACCCGAAATTCAAGACCGGAAACCGCCGCGCGCGGGCGGCACCGGGCGATAGTGCTTGAGCACCGCCCCGATCTTCGCGAGTGCCTCCGTGCGCGACGGAGAGAACCCCCACGGCATCTCATGGATCGCGATCTGGACCGACTCACCATCGCGGCAACGAATCGTCACAACGAAGAGCGGTTTGGCGCGGCCCGGTGCGACCACGTGCGAGCAATCGGGCATGACTTCTTCGCGCATCGCGCGCTCCATGCGCTTCCGCTCTTTGGCGGCACGCTGATTGCGACGCTTGTGAGCGAACATGTTGTTCTGGCTACGCCAGAGCGATTTCTGTCTTACCTTCATTTTTCGGTTTGGCCGATTCTATGGTTGGCCGAAGAAAATCGCAGCGCGACGAGACACGCCGCCTCTGCCATCGTCGCGGCGTTTTCTGAGCATCTGCCGTGATGCGGGTGCCCATCGTCGAAAGACACGAG
>JANYBX010000547.1 GCA_025360615.1 Opitutia bacterium | reverse complement strand
GCGCGGCGGTGAGGACGACGAGGAGGATGTCGACGAGGCCGATGACGTTCCAGATGACGAGCAGGCGGTGGAGTCGAGATTCGGCGAAGGGCGCGAAAATCAAAACGACCGCGAAGCAGGCGACGATGATGTCGCCAATGCCACCTTTGACGGCGAAATCGTAGGGCAACTCACCGCGGCGATAGAGCAGGATAAAATAGATGCCGACGAAACGCGTGAGGTGAAGCTGCACGAGGGCGCGCGGATCGAGCGAGTCGACCCAGGCGCGGAGCGGCGCGATGCGGAAGTAGGCGGAAAGCAAAACCGCGGTGAGTCCGAAGAGGATCGCTTGGATCGCGGGGGCCGGGATGCGCTGCAGCAGCAGAAAATATCCCGCAGCGATGGCGGTGAAAAACCAGAGCCAGAGAGCGAAGCGGACGAAGAGAGCGGGGCGGGACATGAAGCCGCGAGCGTGGAACGCGGGGTGGGCTCGGGCGAGTGCGGAGTGGGCGACGTCGCTCGCGGGGTGGGGGCATCCCGCTGCCATTTCGGAGAGCCGTTCGGAGACCGGCTCTCCTGGAGTTACTCTGGGAGTTGGATGCCGAAGCGGCGGATCGACGTGCCTTCGAGGCGGTGGAGTTCGGCGACGGCGGTGCGCAGCGCGACTTTGGCGGTGAGTTCGTTGAGGCGCGCGGTTTCGAGGTCGTCTTGCGCCTGGAGCACGAGGCGGCTCGTGGAGAGCCCGGCGTCGAAGCGGGCTTTTTGCTGCTCGTATTGCCGGGCGCTGAGCTGGGTGGCCTGGGCGGCGATGGCGACGCTGGCGAGGTTGGTCTCGACGGCGCGGACATCGGCGCGGACTTGCACGAGGAGGCTTTGCTCGAGTTGCTCGAGGCGGAGTTTTTGCGAGTTCAGACTGAGGGCGGCGGTGCGGTAGCGGGCTTGGTCGGCGCTACGGCCGATCGCCATCGAGTAGGTGAGGCCGAGACTCCAGTTGTCGCCGTGGACGTGGGGCAAATTTTCGGTGACATCCCAGTAGCCGCCATTGGTGGCTTTGCCGGAGTAGCCGTAGGAGGCGTCGAGGTTGAGGGAGGGGAGCTGGCTTTTCTTGGCGACGGCGAGGCTGATCTCGAGCTGCTTAATTTGGTCGAGGGTCGAGAGGGTGTCGGGAAAATTGTCGCGGACGAGTTTGTAGGACTGGGCGAAGGCGGGCGCGGCTTCAGTGTAGTCAGGAAAGGTGACGAAGCCGGGGCGGGTGTCGAAGTTGTCGGGAGTGGAGAGGGCGACGAGGGTGTCCTCGTTGTTGCGGACCGTTTGTTCGGCTTGGATGACGGCGCGGCGGGCGTTGGCGACGCCGACTTCGGCGGTGAGGACGTCGAGATCGGTGGCCACGCCGGTGGTGCGGCGGGTTTTGTTTTCGTCAAAAAGATTTTGCGCGAGTTCGAGGGAGAGCTGGCGGATGCGGAGAGTCTCGCGAGCGGAGACGAGGTTGTAGTAGGCGTTTTCGACTTGCTGGATGACGGTGAGAACACGGCTGCGGTAGGCGAGGACGGCGATGCTGACGCCGAGTTTGTTGCTCTCGATGTTGGCCTTCGTGACGGTGGGGCCGGCGTTTTTCAGGAGGGGTTGGCTCAAGGAGACTGCGACGGCGTCGCCGAAGGAGGGGTTGAGGAGACTGTTGGAGGAATTGGAGGCGTTGCGGGTGAGGTTGGTGCTGAGTCCGACGGTGCCGCCGGTCTGGGGGAGGCGGTCGCTAATGCCGACGCGGGCAGTCGTGCCATCGTTGCTTGGGCCGCTGGCGGTGGTGCCATCGAGGCGGCTCGTGGCGGAGGCGGCCTGGGAAAAGTTGCGGTTGATGGAGGCGGTGAGGGTCGGGTCGAAGTCGGCCTTGGCTACGATGAGACTTTCCTTCGCGGATTGGGTGGAGTTGCCCTGAATGCGGAGGTCGAAATTTTTCAACATCGCACGGGCGATACACTCTTCGAGGGTGAGTGGCTTGGCCGGGACGGTGTCCTGAGCCCGGAGGCACGTGAGGGCGGCGAGCGGGAGGATGAGGAGGAGGGCGCGGGCGAGGATGCGTGGCATGACGAAGGTGGTGGGAGGCGGAGTCAGACTGAGAACACGGGCGCTGGTGAAAAGTTACTTTTTTTCGAACTCTCCGCCGGCGGTGCGTTGCAGAATGGTGAAGCCGGCTTGCTTGGCGCGCGAGACGGACAGAGGGGCGGAAAGTTGCGGGGAATTGACAGGGTGAACGGCGGCGCGCCGCACGGGTTGGCCGCAGGTGGGACAGGCGGAAAGATCGGGCGCGTCCGCGACTTGGCGGTGCTCGAAGCCGGTGCCGCAGAGACGGCAGGGCGCGGTGAGCGGCGCGTAGGCGTAGAGCGGCATGGGGCGATTCACGCGCCGCGCGGCGGGGGCTACGAGCAAAAATAGGGCGAGCGGTCGCGGCGCGGGGATGGGCGGCGGATACGGGCAACACACCCCGGCGCTGCGCGCCACCCCTCTCAAGAGGGGATTCAATCTCGGATTGCGGGGTGAGGGCACCCCGCCTCCATTGGTGCGGAACGCGGGTCGGAGAACCGGCGCTACGTTCGGATTGCGGCCGGGGGCGGCCGCGCTCCCGGGTTTACTGGGGCTTCGGCTCGGAGCGTTTTAGCTCTTGCTCGACGAGTTCGGAGAGGTAGGCGCTGGAGCCTTGACGGGAATTGTAGGAGGCGATTTGTGCGCGGGTCTCACTGAAGCGCGTGCCGGTCTCGCTGAGGTCGGGGACTTTCCGGTCGGCGGCGTAAACGAAGGTGCCTTTGTCGGCGGCGATAGCCATGTCGGAGAGCTGGCCTTTTTCGAGGTGCTCGAGCGTGCCGAGGATGGTGTAATCGAGATCCTGGGGGCGAGTGCGGAGGGTGAAGGGGGCGATGGTCTTCACGTCGATCTTGGTGGAGATGGCGGCACTGGAGGCGGCGGCCTTCTCGAAGGTCTCGCCGGTTTTCAGGCGGGCTTCGATGGCGGTGCGGAGGGTGCGGCCGAGTTCGACGAAGCGTTTTTGTTTTTCGTTCGCAGCATAGTCGGCGGCGACTTTGGCGCGGACTTCGGCGAACGCGGGTTTGCGCGAGGGGAGGGTTTCTTTCCAGAACAGGACCACGCTGCCGGCGACAATGGGGAGCGCGTCGGAATAAAAACGATCCTTGTTCAGCTTGAAGGCTTCCGCGGCGATGGTGGGGGCGGCGGTGCCGAGTTCGGTGGGGCCGGTTTCGCGGGCGAAGGGCGCGAGGGGTTTGAGGGCGAGCTGGCGCGCGGCGAGGAGGTTGGCGAGGGCGGGCGAATCGGCGGTGACTTTCGCCTCGTAGAGGGCGAAGACGAAATCGCTGGCGGCCTTGGTGGCGAGGCGCTGGGCGCGCTCGATTTTCAGCGAGGCTTCGACTTGGGGGCGGACGGCGGCGTAGTCAGCCGCAGGATCGATTTTGGCGGGCGCTGGCGCTTTCGGGTCAGCGGCGGGTTTCGGGAAGCGGGCGGGGTTGGCGTCGTAGTATTCGCGGACTTCGGGCTCGGTGGCGGTGACCTGCGCGAGGTAGGCCATGGCGGGGAATTCGGCGTAGGAGGCGGAGACGCGGGGAGCGACTTCGTAGCGGTAGGAGTTTTCCTCGAAAGATTTTGCGAGGTCGGCATCGGTGGGGTTGATCGCGGGATTGAAGGAGGCGTAGTCGACCGTGGCGGTGGCGAGGGTCCACGTGGTGTCGGCTTGGGTGATCTGGGTTTTCACGTCGCCGGCGAGGACGTAGCCGGGGCCGGCGAGGAGTTTCTGGACTTTTTCGGAGCGGATGTCGTCGGAGAGGACGCGGGCGATGTCGGTCTCGGTGAGGCGGGGATTGGTTTTAAGACTGTCGCGAAAGGTGGCGTAGCGCTTCGGGTCGAACTGACCGTCCTGACCGGCGAAGCCGCGGAGGGTTTTGATGTGGGCGGCGATTTCCTCGGTGGTGGCGGCGGGGAGGTGGAGTTCGTCGGCGAGATGGAGGGAGGCGATGCGTTGGAAGGCGTAGCTTTGGAGTTGCTCGTTCTCGAGGCCGTAGCCGCCCTGCAGATTAGCGCTGAGCCCGGCGTCGCCGACGAGGCGTTGTTG
>JANYBX010000523.1 GCA_025360615.1 Opitutia bacterium | reverse complement strand
CGAATTTCCTCACGCCCGAGCCCAACATGCAGCGCAAGAGATGCAGCGTGGCGGCGACGTTGTTGAAATAATACTTGAGCGGGTCCGTCACGCTCTCGCCCACGTAGGCGAAGGCGGCGAAGTGCATGACGAGGTCGATCTTTTCCTTGCGGATGATTTTGCCGACCTCGCTCTCGTTGCCGAGATTTACGCTGTAAAACGGCACGTCCTTGGAGACCGCCGCGCGATGACCGAAGATCAGGTTATCGAGCACCACCGGGTTATGCCCGGCAGCGATGAGTTGGCGAACACAGTGACTGCCGATGTAACCGGCTCCTCCGACGACAAGAACGTTCATGTAGGCGAGCGTTGTATTGCTTTCGGGCGAGGGTTGGCTAGCGATTTCCGCTCCCAATTTAATGAAGCCCGCGCGCATCGTCATCACAGGTGTTGGTTTGACCGCCCCCAACGGCAACAACCTCGCCGAATTTCGCCAGAACCTGTTGGCCGGCGTCGCAGGCATCGAGCGCATGGAAATCCGCTACATGGGCTCGCAGCTCGCCGGCGTCTGCCACTACGACCCGCTGAAGTATCAGAAGAAAAAGGAAGTCCGCGTCGGCACCCGCGCCGGCTCGATCTCGATCTATTGCGCGCGAGAGGCGCTCGCGGACAGCAAGGTGAATTTCGCGGCGCTGCCGAAGGATCGCGTTGGCATCTACATCGGCTGCACCGAGCACGGCAACGTCGAGACTGAGAACGAAATTTTCAATATCTCGAAATTTAACTACGACACGAAGTTCTGGTCGCACTACCACAACCCCCGCACCGTCGCCAACAATCCCGCCGGTGAAACCTCGCTGAATCTCGGCATCACCGGGCCCGCCTACACGATTGGTGCCGCCTGCGCCGCCGGCAACATGGGCCTCATCCACGCCACGCAAATGCTGCGGCTCGGCGAAGTGGACTTCGCCCTCTGCGGCGGCGTCAGCGAGAGCATTCACACCTTTGGCATCTTCGCTGGTTTCAAATCCCAAAACGCCCTCGCGACCCACGACGATCCGAAAAAAGCGTCGCGCCCCTTCGACAAGGCCCGCAACGGCATCGTGATCTCCGAAGGCGGCTGCCTCTACACGCTGGAGCGCCTCGAAGACGCACAGGCCCGCGGGGCCAAAATTTACGCCGAGATCGCCGGCTACCACGTCAACTCCGACGCCTCCGACTACGTGCTTCCAAATCCAGTGCGCCAAGCTGAGTGCGTGCGCTCGGCCATTTCCCGCGCCGGACTCACCCCGCGCGACATCCATCTCGTCAACACCCACGCCACCGCCACACCGCTCGGCGACATCCAGGAGTGCGAAGCCATCCGCGCTGTCTTCGGCGAGGGCTGTCCCGATACCTACATTAATAACACCAAGAGCTTCATCGGCCATTGCATGGGTGCGGCGGGCGCGCTCGAGCTGGCGGGCAACCTGCCGTCGTTCGACGACCTCACGGTCCACGCGAGCATCAATGTCGACGACCTCGATCCGCTCTGCGCGCTGCCCAACCTCGTGCTGAATCAGCCGCGCGCGGTTGCGAAGGTGGACACCCTTCTTAACAATTCCTTCGGGATGCTCGGGATAAATTCCGCGTTGATTGTTAAACGCTTTCACCCGTAATCCGATTTACCAGCCAACATGACCAAAGATGAATGCAAGAAAGTCGTCCTCGATATCATCGCCGACATCGCGCCCGACGAAGACCTCTCGAACGTGAAACCCGAGGTGCGCCTCCGCGACCAGCTCCAGCTCGATAGCATGGACTTTTTGGACATCGTGATGGAGCTCCGCAAACGCCACAGCATCGAGGTCCCCGAGGCCGACTACCAACAACTCGCCTCCCTCGACAGTTGCGCCGAATACCTCACGCCGAAGTTCAACGCCCTCGCGGCGAAGGGCTGAAAGCTCGCGATCGAATTTAGAAAAGGCCGGGACTTCGTTCCCGGCCTTTTTATTTAAGGTGGAAATCAAGAAAGCTGAAAAATATCCGGCGCGGCCCTTCCTGATTTCCTGAGTTCCAGCTCGGTTCTCCCGTGAATTCCCACTCCCACTACGATGTCGCCATCATCGGCGCCGGCATGTCCGGCCTCGCCGCCGGCATCCGGCTCGCGCACTTCGGAAAACGCGTCTGCATCTTCGAAAGGCACAACGCCGTCGGCGGGCTGAACAGTTTCTACAGCATCGGCGGCCGCAAATTTGACGTTGGCCTCCATGCGATGACGAACTTCGTGCGTCCGGGGATAAAGGGCACGCCGCTCACGAAACTCCTCCGCCAGCTCCGCATCGACCGCGCCGAGTTCGCGCTCTGCGAACAGAAACAATCCCGCATCGCCTTCGGCCCGCGCGGCGAAACTTCCCTACGTTTCACGAACGACTTTGTCGTTTTCGAATCCGAAGTTGCCGTGCAATTCCCCGCGCAAATCGACGGCTTCCGCCGCCTCGTCGCCGTCATCAAGGCCTTCGACGACGTGTCGCTCGATGCCGCGTCCGTCTCGGCCCGCGCCGTAATCCGCGAGCACCTCACTGATCCGCTGCTGGAGGACATGCTGTTTTGCCCCGTGATGTATTACGGCAGCGCGCAAGAGCACGACATGGAGTTCGGCCAGTTCGTCATCATGTTCAAGGCGCTCTTCCTCGAAGGCTTCGCCCGGCCGCTCGAGGGCGTGCGCATGATTCTCCGCGTGCTCCTCGAAAAATACCGCGCCACCGGTGGCGAACGCCGGATGAAATGCGGCGTGCAACGCATCCTCAGCCGCGAAGGCCGCGCCACCGCTCTCGTCCTCGACACCGGCGAGGAAATCACCGCCGACCACGTCATCTCCTCCATCGGCGCATCGGAAACCGAGCGCCTCACTGCGGCAAGCACTGCTGAACCGGCTGTGGTAGGACCTCTTTCTTTCGTCGAGACCATCACCATCCTCGACCGGCAACCTGCGGCGCTCGGGTGGGGGAGCGATACGATTATTTTTTTCAACGACTCCCCGCGCTTCACCTACGAGCAGCCCTCGGCCCAAGTCGATCCGCGCAGTGGCGTCATCTGCATCCCCAATAATTTCGATTACGGCCCCGACCAAGCGCTCCCCGAGGGGATTTTCCGCGTCACCTGCCTCGCGAACTACGAACAGTGGGCCCATCTCGGCGACGAAGCCTACCGGTCTTCCAAACTGCACTGGTTTGCCGAAGCGCAGCACAGCGCCCGCCGCTTTCTGCCCGCCGTCGCCGACGAAACCCTCTCCGCCGCCACGCTCGCGACCGACATGTTCACGCCGCGGACGATTACAAAATTCACCGGCCACTTCGGCGGAGCGATCTACGGTTCGCCCGTGAAGCAGCGCCGAGGCCTCACCGCGCTGGACAACCTCTATCTTTGCGGCACCGACCAGGGTTTTCTCGGCATCGTCGGCGCGATGCTCAGTGGGATCTCGATGGCCAACTATCACATCTTGCAAAAAGGCTGAGTCCGCCGCGAAATTTCTCAGCCCCATGAAAAACCACCTCCGTCTCGGTCTCGTCTCATGCCTCGCCGCCACCGGTGCCTTCGCCGCCGATATCCACGATCATCTCGGCCTCCAGCTCTGGAGCCTGCGCGTTCAAACGAAAGAGAGCACCACCGGTGCCCTCGATTACGCCAAAATTTTCGCGTTCACCGAGGTCGAAACCGCCGGCACCGGCAGCCTCACCACCGAACAGTTCTCCGCCGAGTTGAAAGCCCGCGGCCTGAACGCCGTCAGCGCCCACATCGGCTACGATGCGCTCAAGAAGGATCTCCCCGGCGCCATCGCCACCGCGAAAGCGCTCGGCGTGAAATTCCTCATCTGCCCGTCGCTCCCGCACGGCAAGGAAGGTTTTAAGGAAGCCGACGCCGTTCGTGTGGCCGCCGAGTTCAACGAGTTCGGCGCCGCCTGCAAAGCCGCCGGCCTGCGCTTCGGTTATCACCCGCATGGTTTTGAGTTCACCGCGACCGAAGCCGGCAAGGGCGAAGTCGTCTTCGACGTGCTTGTGCGCGAGACGAAGCCGGACCTCGTGTGCTACGAGATGGATGTGTTCTGGGTTTTCCACGCCGGCCAGGATCCCGCGAAACTGCTCGCGAAATATCCCGACCGTTGGGTGCTCATGCATGTTAAAGACATCCGCAAAGACGCTGTCACCGGCCTGTCCACGGGAGGTGCGCCCCCGACCGACAACGTCGCCGTCGGCACGGGCCAGATCGACTGGCCCGCCGTGCTCGGCACCGCGAAAAAAATCGGCGTCGTGCACTACTTTATCGAGGACGAGACGCCCGCTCCGCTCCAAAATATTCCCGCCAGCCTTAGCTATTTGCGCGCGCTCAAACTCTGAGTTGCGCTTTCCCGGGCCGACCGCTCACTTTCGACCCTTCCATGGCTTACGACTGGCTCAAAGGTGTCGCCGACGAGTATGATGTGATCGTGATCGGCAGCGGCTTGGGCGGCCTCACGGGAGCCAACGTGCTCGCGAAGGCCGGCCATCGCGTCCTCCTGCTCGAGCATCACTACCAGTTCGGCGGGCTCGCCACGTGGTTCACGCGCAAGGGCGGACACATCTTCGACATTTCCCTGCACGGCTTTCCCAGCGGCATGATCAAGTCCTGCCGCCGCTACTGGACGAAAGAGATTTCTGAATCCATCGTGCCGTTGAAAGACATCCGCTTCGTCAATCCGCAGATGGACGTGTGGACCACGTTTACCCGCGAGGATTACACCCGCGTCCTCGTCGAGCAGTTCAAACTCCCGCGCACGGAGGTGGAGGCGTTTTACGACTACCTCCGCGCGATGAACTATTACGACAGCAACGCCGAGACCACCGGCGAAATGCTCAGTCGTTTTTTTCCCGGCCGCCCCGATGTCCATCGCCTGCTCATGGAGCCGATCTCCTACGCCAACGGCTCCGACTTCGACGACCCCGCGATCACCTTCGGCATCGTGTTCTCGAATTTCATGGGCGCGGGGGTCTTCACCTTTCGCGGCGGCTCCGACCTACTGATCGAGAAGATGGTCGCAGAGCTGAAAAAGAACGGCGTCGAGCTGCGCAAAAAGGTCCTCGTGGAAAAAATCCTCGTTGAGGAACGCGATGGCCAAAAAGTCGCCTGCGGCATCGTCGCCAGCAGTGGCCGCGTCATCCGCGCGAAGACCGTGCTCTCCAACGCTAATATCAAAAACACCATCTTCCGCCTCGCCGGCGAAGAAAACTTCCCCGCCGATTTCATCGAGCAAGCCAAGGCCGTCCGCATCAACTCCAGTTCGTGTCAGGTTTATCTCGGCATCCGCAAGGGCGAGAGCATCCCCCACATCGGGGACCTTGTTTTCACTTCGGCCGCCCCGAACTACAGCAGCGCGGAACTCACCGATCTGCACACGACGAGCCGCACGTTCTCCGTTTACTATCCCGACACGCGCCCCGGCTCGGATCGCTACACCGTCGTCGCCTCGCTCAACGGCCGCTATCCCGCGTGGAAGGAACTTTCCGACGCCGATTACGAAATTCAGAAAGCGCGACTGATCGAGGAATCTATCACCGCGCTGGAGAAGTTTATCCCCGACGTGCGCGCCAAGATCGACTGGAGGGAAGCCGCCACGCCGCGCACCATCGAACGCTACACGACGCATTTCTCCGGCACATCCTTCGGCACAAAATTCGAAGGCCTGCCCGTCTCGATGAACCTCTCCGAAAAACTCCCCGGGCTTTTCCACGCCGGCAGCGTCGGCATCATCATGTCCGGCTGGCTCGGCACGATTAACTACGGCGTCATCACCGCCAACAAAGTGGACAAATACCTCTTCGCGCTGAAGCAGTCGGCTCCCGCCGCCGTTCACGCCTGATTTTCATGAGCCAAGTTACCGACCTCATCCCGCACCGTCCGCCATTCCTCTTCGTCGACGAAATCGTCTCCGAATCGGCCGACGGTTTGGTCGCAAAGCGCACGCTTCGCGCCGACGAGGAATTCTACAAGGGCCACTATCCCGGCGCGCCCATCACGCCGGGCGTTTTGCTCTGCGAGGCGGTCTTTCAAACCGGCGCGCTCTACCTCGCCCGGACCATGGCAGGGAAGGGGACTTCGGCCGGCGTGCCGCTCATGGCAAAAATCAGCGACGTGCGCTTTCGCAATCCCGTCTATCCCGGAGAAACGATTACCATCGAGGTAAAGCAAAAGGAAATGCTCGGCGGCTTTTACATGATGAGTGGCAGCGTGAAAAGCGGCGACAAACGCGTGCTCACCGTCGATTTCACCGTGGCCTGGACCACACCGGCCGGCGCACCGACGGCATGAGCGACTTCCTCCAAGTTTCCGGGAAAACGTTCTTGGTCTTCGGCGTGGCCAACCGCAAAAGCGTCGCGTGGGCCGTCGCCAAATCACTCGAAGACCAGGGCGCGAAAGTCATCTACAGCGTGCGCTCCGAAGCTCGCCGCAAATCCCTCGAAGCCCAGCTCGCGGGCAAACCTGTTTTCATTTGCGACGTCGAACAAGAGGGCTCCGCCGCGCGACTCGCCACGGAGATCGCCGCCGCCGGCCACGCGTCGCTCCAGGGCATCGTTCACTCCATCGCGTTCGCCAACTACAGCGAAGGCTTCAAAGCCTTCCACGAAACGAAGCGTGCGGACTTTCTCCAGGCCACCGCGGTCTCGGCATTTTCCCTTGTGGAAATCGCCAACGCTTTCAAGCCGCACCTCGCGCGCAATGCCTCCGTCGTAACCATCGGCATCTCGTCACTCCTCGTGACGCCCGACAACTACGGCTACATGGGCCCGATCAAAGCCGCCCTCGAATCCAGCGCGCGCTTCCTCGCGAAATCCTTCAGCGCCGACAGTGAGGTGCGTTTCAACGTCGTTGGTTCCGGTCCGCTCAAGACGAGTGCCTCTGCGGGCATTCCCGGCTATATCGAGAGCTACCTCTACGCTGAGAAACTCACTTTTCGTAAGCGCAATCTCGCCACGCAGGAGGTCGCCGACACCGCGTTGTTTCTCCTCAGCGAGCGCAGCAGCGGTTTGAACGGCACGACGCTCGTCGTCGACGCCGGTCTCGGCAGCAATTTCTTCGACCGGGAAATCATCCGCCTCGCGATGAGGCCGGTGCGTTAATTCGTCATGCGATTTTCCAATGTCTGCATCGAATCGCTGGCCGTCGCGCTGCCCGACGAAATTCTGACTTCCGCCGCCGTCGAGGAACAACTCCGTCCGCTCTACGAACGGCTCAAGCTCCCGTTCGGCCGGCTGGAGCTGATGACCGGCATCCGCGAGCGCCGCGTCTGGCCCGCCGGCACGCGTCCCTCCGACGCCAGCGCCGCCGCCGGCAAAGCCGTGCTGGCGAAATCCGCCCTGCGCGCCGAGCAGGTCGAACTGTTTATCCACGCCGCCGTCTCGCGCGACATGATGGAGCCGGCCACCGCTTCGTTCGCTCATCGCAAGATCGGCCTGCCGGCGACGGCGCAAATTTTCGACGTCTCCAACGCCTGCCTCGGCTTTCTGAATTCGCTCACGCTGGCCGCTGCCATGATCGAGAGCGGCCAGATCCGTTGCGCGCTCGTCGTCGCCGGCGAACACGGCCGGCCGCTCGTCGAGCAAACCATCAAGACTCTCCTCGAAAAATCGCTCACGCGAAACGAGATCAAACCCTACTTCGCCAATCTCACCATCGGCTCGGGTGCCGTCGCCGCGATCGTTTGCCACCGTGATCTCGCTCCGAACGGACACCGCCTGATCGGCGGAGTCGCTCGCGCCGCCACGCAGCACAGCGAACTTTGCCAGGGCGACACTCACGGTGCCGAGGCGCTCGCAATGCAGACGGATTCCGAGCAACTCCTCCTCGCCGGGGTGGAACTCGCGCGCGCAACGTGGACTGACTTCAAGGCCATCACCGGTTGGAGCGAGGCCAGCGCCAACCGTTTTATCTGCCACCAAGTCGGCAGCACGCACCGCCGCAAACTCTACGAAGCGCTCGGGCTCGATCTCGCAAAAGATTTCTCGACGTTCGAGACCCTCGGCAACACCGGCTCCGTCGCTCTGCCGGCGACCCTCGCCGCGGCCGACGACGCTGGAGCCGTGCGCAGAGGGGACCGCGTCGCTCTGCTCGGCATCGGCAGCGGACTCAACAGCCTCATGCTCGCCCTCGAATGGTGACGCCGCAGTCGCAAATTCCTGAGTGGCTCGCGCCGCTTTATCCTTTCGCGCCGCGGTCGTTTCTCACGCCGCGCAGCGCCTACCTCAGCTATGTCGATGTCGGCCCGCGTAGCGACGAAGCGGTTCTCATGCTGCACGGCAATCCCACGTGGTCCTTTTTCTACCGCGATCTGATCCAAGAGCTGTCGCCCCAGTTTCGCTGCATCGCGCCCGATCACATCGGCATGGGGCTCTCGGAAAAACCATCGAACTACGATTACCGGCTCGCCACGCGCATCGCCGACATCGAGGCACTGGTTGCGAGCCTCGGCCTGAAACGCGTGCATCTAGTCGTCCACGATTGGGGCGGGGCCATCGGTTTCGGTTTCGCGACGCGACATCCCGGGTTGATCGGAAAAATCACGATCCTCAACACCGCCGCGTTTGTTTCGGATCGCATCCCTCCGCGCATCGCGCTTTGCCGTCTGCCGGTCGTGGGGGAGTGGCTCGTGCGGGCATTAAACGGCTTTGCCAAGCCGGCGATATGGATGGCGATGCACACGCGAACTCTCGATCCCGAGGAGAAACGCGGCTACCTGTTTCCCTACGACTCATGGGCGTCGCGCATCGCCGTGCATCGGTTTGTCGCGGACATCCCGCTCGAACCGAATCATCCAAGCCGCGAAACCCTTGCACAGATCGAGCGCGATCTGCGTTTGCTCGACGGCCAGCCGAAACTGATCATCTGGGGCGGAAAAGATTTTTGCTTCAACGACGATTTTCTCGCCCGTTGGCGGAAAATTTATCCGACCGCCCGCGTGGAGTATCTGGCCGAGGCGGGCCACTACGTGCTCGATGACGCCGGCGCGTCGGCTCGCGACAAAATCCGCGAGTTTCTCACCGCCAGTTAGCCTTCATTTTTTCCCCATGAAATTCGAACACTTCGCCCTCAACGTGCCCGACGCCCGCGCCACCGCGCGCTGGTATGTCGATAATCTCGGTCTCCGCGTCGCCCGGCAGATGGATGCGGCACCTTACACTTCATTTCTCGCCGACGACACGGGCAGGGTGATCGTGGAATTCTACACGCGCACCGATGCGGTGATTCCGGACTATGCTGCGGCCCATCCGCTGTGTTTCCACATCGCCTTCGTCTCTGAGAACAACGAGGTGATTCGCACCAAGCTCGTGCTCGCCGGTGCTGACAAAGGCTACGAAGAAATCCTTCCCGATGGCTCAAGACTGATGATGCTGCGTGACCCATGGGGCATCCCGCTCCAATTTTGCCACCGCGCGAAACCCTTCGGAGTGGTGCCTGTACGAGGAGGTGAAAATAGATAACGCATGGTAAATGCAAATGCGCATAGATTGTTTTAGGTCAACATATAGTGGAATCACTTCGAATTGCATAAACGCCGAACCACCAATCTTTACCAAACGACCCCAAGACAGTAATAATGCAAATCGGCCGACGGGCCCATTTTCGAAAAACAAACGTTATGGGGACTCCTAAAAACCCGTTCGCGCGCTGGAGGTGCGCGCAGCGAAGGAAGCGTTTCGGTTTCGAGGCATGGTTCGGCGTGGCCGAGCAGAGCTAAAGGGCGACCCGAACGCGAGCTTGCGGTGTTTCTGCGGTCTTCTT
>JANYBX010000485.1 GCA_025360615.1 Opitutia bacterium | reverse complement strand
CCCTCGTTCGGACCGCCTCCGATGGGGCCTGCTCCCGGCGCGCAAGGCTACGGCGCGGTCGCCACGGGTGGCACCACGGTGTTTCACGTCACGAATCTCAACGCTTCCGGCACCGGCTCTTTCAGCGATGCCATCAGCGTTAGCGGCCGCCGGGTCGTCTTCGATGTGGCCGGAACCATCACCCTGACGTCCGAGCCGGCGATCTCAAATAACACGACGATCGACGGCACGACCGCTCCCAGCCCCGGCATCACGATCACGGGCCAGCCCGTTTCGACGAGTAACCGCAGCAACATCATCATCCGCAATATTCGCTTTCGCGAAAGCATCACGGGCCCCTCGGGCAAATGTTCCCTGCAAGGCTCCGCCTGCGATACCATCATGGTTGACCATTGCTCGATCGAGTGGGGACGCTGGGATTGCCTGGAGTTCACCGGGAGTTCGCACGACATCACGGTGCAATACTGCATGATCGGCCACGGACTCGACCCGCAATACTTCGGCTGCCTGATCGACGCCGGCGACCGCATCTCGCTTCACCACAATCTCTGGATCGACGACAACAACCGCAATCCGAAGCTGAAGGGGAATTGCCAATACATCAACAATGTCGTCTACAACTGGGGCAGCGCGGGCGGGCTCCAAGGCGGCCACTCCTCCGCCCCTTGGAAGAGCGATGTGCTCAACAACTACTTCATCAAGGGGCCCTCCTCGGGGAATGACAACTGGTCGCTCGATTGCACCGCCAACGACCAGTGGTTTGCCTCGGGCAATTTTCTGGACCTCGATAAAAACGGCAGCGTGAACGGCACGCTCATCGCGACGGCCCAATACAACACCCTCGGCGTGACGCTGCTGACCGCGTTGCAACACAGCCCGGCGGATGCGGTGACGGTTGACTCTGCCAGCACCGCCGTCAGCCAGGCGGCGAGCGGCAGCTACGGTTGCCAGCCGCTGGACGCCTTCGACGTCGGGCTCGTCAACTACCTGAAATCCTATGGCACGCAGGGCATGATCGGTGGCAACCCGAGCGTGTCCGCGCCCGCGGCCCCGACCGGCCTCGCGGCGACGTCGGGCAACGCGCAAGTCTCGCTGACGTGGACGGCCTCCGCGAGCGCCAGCAGTTATAATGTGAAACGCGCCACGACGAGCGGCGGACCTTACACGAACATCGCGACCGGCGTCACCGCGACCAGCTACGTGAACACAGGGCTGACCAACGGGACCACGTATTATTTCGTCGTGAGTGCGGTGAACATCGCCGGTGAAAGCGCGAACTCCGCGCAAGCCAGCGCCAAGCCCGTCGCTCCTAGCGGTCCGGTGGTTTACCAGTCGGAGAGCGGCACGTGGGATGCGGCCGGCGTCTCCGAGACCACCAACGCCGGATGGACTGGCACGGGCTACGTCAACCCGGGCAACGCCATCGGCGCGTTTTCGGAAGTGACCGTGAATGTCGCGACCGCCGGCAGCTACTCCATCGATTTTCGTTTCGCGAATGGCACGACGACGAACCGCCCCGCCGATCTCAGGATTAACGGCACGGTCGTGCAGAGCGCCGTCGCCTTCAACGGCACGGTCGCGTGGACGACGTGGAGCGACGTGATCGTGACGAAGACGTTGAACGCAGGTAACAACACGATCCGCCTCACGGCGACCACGGCCAACGGCTGTGCGAACCTGGACAAAGTCACCGTGCAGTAATTGCGAAGTCCGGCTTTGAAAATCGCGACCGGATGAAACGTTCCCGACCACGCCGGTGGGCCATGGCCCTGCTGCTTGCCGCCGGCGTGGCGTTCGTGGGTAGGAGATCCGGCCGGTGGCGCGAACCCGTGTCCGCGCCACCGGTGGCATCGCGTCTCGCGGCGCAACCACGTGCGCGTTCTCCACGAATCGCTCAGGTTGACGCCGCTCCGGTTCGCCTCGCCGAAATGTCCGCGGGCGCGTTGACCGCGCTCGTGGCGGAGCGATTGCGCGATTGGGAAGATCAGGACGAACCGGCGCTGCGAGCCGAGCGCACGCGGGAACTGGAGGCACTGCTGGCCGGCCCGGACAAACTGGAAATCATCGCGGCATTGCCGGCGGGGATGATGGATTTCGCGTTTGGGTTGCCGACGTTTCAACAGTGGATGAGGGCGGAGCCGAGAGCGGCGGCCGATTGGATGAGTTCGCACCCGGATATTTCCGAGGCGCGCTTGCTGACGCTGCTCCAAAACTGGGGAGCGAAAAACCACGACGAGAGGGACGCGTATCTCGTCGGCCTGCCCCAAGACGCGTGGCAACAAAAGGCGCTGGCGGCCGCAAGCAATCTCGCGATGTCGAGCGACCCGGTGGCGGCGATCGCCCTAGCGGCGCGGATGACGGCCGATGGCCGGCGGACGGGCCTGTTGGAATTGGCCACAGTGGGTTGGGCGAAGCGCGATCCGGCGGCGGCCACGCAGTGGGTGAACCAAGTGAACGACGCCGCCTTGCAGCAGCCCTTGGCCGGTTCGCTGGCGGTGGCGTATGCGGAGATCGATCCGGTGCTGGCCGCGCAGTGGGCGATTCGCGCCGTGCGGCCCGGAGCCGTGCTGGATCGGACGTTGGCCGAAATCGCCGGCGCTTGGGCGCAGTATGAGCCGACCGCCGTGGCCGAATGGGTGGCGCGTTTCCCGGCGGGCACCGGCCGGCAGATGGCGGTGGGAAATTTAATGAACACGTGGGGCAATCGTGACCGTGTCGCCGCGACGGCTTGGGTGCGGATGTTGCCGGACGATGGTTTGCGCTCGCAGGCGACCACGTTGCTGGCGGCGCTGCCGGATCGATCCGTGGAGAATTAGGCCGGGATCGGGCGCATTGCTGAACTGTTTCGCAACCCCCCCGATTGCGGTCCGTGGCCGTTGCTTCACCACCGTGCACGTCGATCCATGACACGTGTCGCAGTTTTTTGCGCGCGTCGCCGTGCGTCGTCACCCCATCCCCCGCCCGCGCTTCGCTTTTTGCTCCCGCCACCCTGGTCGCGCGCGCCTTATCCCTAACCCCGTCCCCCCATGAAAACCGCCCCTTCGCTCGAGTCCGCGCGTCACCCCACCTCCGTGAGCCGTCGCTTCGCCCAACTGTTCGGAAACTGTCGTGATGCGCTGAGTTCGTGGCGCGGACGAACGGCGCTTTTGAGCGTCGGTCTGGCCGGCGGTTTTTTCCAGACCCGCGCTGAGGCGGTGCCGACCATCTACACGATTGGCGATTCGACGGTGCAGATTTACACGGCGGGCTATTACCCGCGAACCGGCTGGGGGCAGGTGCTCCCGTTCTTCTTTGATTCCACCAAGGTGGCGGTCGTGGACAAAGGCGCGGGCGGCACCAGCTCGAAGAGTTACTACGACACGCAATGGGCTGCCGTGAAAGCCCTGCTCAAGGCCGGTGACTACGTGACGATCGGCTTCGGCATCAACGACTCCGCGGCCGACACCGCGCGGCACACGGTGCCATTCACGACATTCGAGGATTATCTCACGCTGTTCGTGAACGAGACCAAGGCCAAGGGCGCTTTCCCGATCATCGTCGCGACGCAGCCGCGCAACGCCTGGAACGCCACGACTCCGCCGACCGTTTACGCCGCGTATCACGATTACCCCGTCGCGAGCCGCCAGCTCGCGGCCGCGCTCGCCGTGCCGCTCATCGATCTGGATCAGCGCGGCATCGCGCTCATGCAATCCGTGGGGCAGGTGTATTCCACGAATTTCATGTATAACCACTACCTCGCCGGTGAGTGGGCCAACTACCCGACGGGAAACTCCGACGATGTTCACTTCCAGGAAATGGGTGCCATCGAGCTGGCGAAGATGGTCGTGGCGGGCATCCGCAGTCTGAGCGGCGACGCCAACGTCAGTAAGCTGATCCCCTTTCTCACGCCCACTTACAAAGTCACGTTCAACACCAACAACTCGGCGGCGGGCTTGGTCACGCGGACGGAATACTTCCCCGCTGGCATCACGGTCACCGCCTACGTGTGGCCCAACGCCGGCTACTCATTCGTCAACTGGAGCGGCGCGATCACGGGCACCAAGCGCAACACCACCTTCGTGATGGGCACGGCGGCGAAGACGATCACCGCCACGTTTTCGGGCGGCGCGATCACTTATGCCGCCGAATCCGGTGCGCTCTCCGGCACGGGCACCGTCGTCGAGTCCATCAACGCCGGCTTCAACGGCACGGGCTACATCAACTTCCCGACCACCGGCGGCACACTCGCGTTCAACAGCGTGAACGGCGGCACCGGCGGCACGCGGACGCTGCGTTTCCGCTTCGCGCTCGGGGGCACGGCCTCGCGCACCGGCCAGCTCGTCGTCAACGGCACGACCACGAACATCACGTTCAACGCGACGGGTGCGTTCACGACTTGGCTCACGCTGGATGTGCCGGCGACGCTCACCAGCGGCACGACCAACACCATTCAGCTCAAATCCAATGGCGCCGATCTGGCGAACATCGACGAGCTGACCGTCCTCTGATTTTTCGCCCCAAAACCCCAAACTGAAAATCTCCATGCTCTCTCCCTCCTTTCGTCACCTGGCGGCTTTGGCCGCTGTCTTCACCGTTCTGCTCGGTGCGACCGTGCAGCGCGCCCTCGCGGCTCCGGTGGTTTACATCGCCGGCGATTCCACGGTGATGACCTACCGCGCCAGTTATAATCTCTATCCACAAGAGGGCTGGGGCGGCCGCTTGCCCGACTACTTCACGACCGGTGTGACCTTTACCAACAAGGCGATCGGCGGACGGAGTTCCAAGAGCTTCGTGGACGAGGGAAAGCTCGACGGGATTCTCAGCACCATCCTGCCCGGCGACTACCTGTTCGTGCAGTTCGGGCACAACGACGGCAACAGCAGCACGGCGCTCCACACGGATCCCTTCACGACCTACAAGACTTACCTCGCGATGTATATCGACGGGGCGGTTGCGCACGGTGCGATCCCGGTGCTGGTCACGCCGATGGGTCGGAGAAACTACGGTAGCGACGGGAAATTCATTAACGATTTCACCGACCGCTGCACCGCGATGAAGCAGCTCGCCGTCGAGAAGAACTGCAAAATCATCGACCTAAATGCGAAGAGCATCGCGTTCTACAACTCGATCGGGGCGGCCCAAACGGCCAACGTGTTTCTTTGGTTGCCCGCTGGACTCTACACCAACTTTCCGAGCGGCGTGTCGGACAACACCCACTTCCAAGAATATGGCGCCGCGGAGCTCGCCAGTCTCATGACCACCGGCATTCAGGAAATTAATCTTGGCATCAAATCCTTCATCAAGACGCCCTACACCTACGCGGCGGAATCGGGCACGCGCTCCGGCACCGGCATGACGCTCGAAACGACCAACGCGGGCTATCGCGGCACGGGCTACGTCAACTTCCCCACCACCGGCGGCACGCTCACGTTCAGCAGCGTGAACGGCGGCACCGGCGGCGCGAAAGTGCTGCGCGTCCGCTTCGCGTTGAACGGCACGACGGCGGCGCGCACCGGTCAACTCGTCGTCAACGGCACGACCACGAGCATCACGTTCAACCCGAGCGGCGCGTGGACGAACTGGATGAGCATGAACGTCGCGATCACGCTGAACAGCGGCACGGGAAACACCATCCAGCTCAAGTCGAACGGCGGCGACCTCGCGAACATCGACGAAATCACCGTGTTGTAACTGTTCGTTTTCGCTGTCGCACTTTGTCCCATGGTCCGCGCGCTCTTCACGCACCGCTGGTCCACGTTCACGCTGTTGGGCGTGACGTGCGCAGTGAGCGCGCTCGCCTATTTGTCCGGCCGCCAACTCGGCTCGAAGCGAGCGGAGGAGGCGGGCGTTTCCGCCAATCGCGCGCGGCCTGCCCCGGCCCGCGCGCCGGTCCGGCCCGCTGCCCCCAACGGAGACGATGCGCGATCATTGGTGGCCGAGGCGGCGAGCTTCGACGCATGGTGGGCGCGTTGGTCCAACGCCCCGCGCACGCCGGCCACGGAGCGGCAGATGGCGGCCTCGCTCGAAGAACTCGCCGTGCGCGATCCGCAGCGCGCGATGTCGCTGGCCTTGAGCGAAGGCAACATTCGCCTCCGGCAAAGTCTGCGCCATGCCGTGCTGCGCGGCTGGGCCTCGGCCGCCCCCGACGCGGCGGCGGCATGGGCGCTGGCGTTGCCCGATGGCGAGCGGCAAATTTCCCTTGAGGCGGTCTTCTCCGGCGCGGCGCGTCACCCGGAGGATGCGCTGCGATTGGGCCAGCGCCTGTGCGCGCAAGACCCGGAAAGCGCGGGCGATTACGGCCAGTTCCTCATCACCGCGCTCACGGAAGCCGGCGCGTATGAGAGCGCGGCGCGCTTCGCCGCCACGGATGCGTCGGCCCATCACTCCGCGTGGTTGAACGCCGCTTTTTTCCAGTGGGCCACACACCAGCCCCAGCAGGCGCTCAGTGCCTTCGGGGCCATCTCCGATCCCGCGGCACGCAACTCCGCTTTTCAAGGGATGGTCCTCGGCTGGGCCATGGCCAATCCCGCCACGCTCGCGACCTATGCCATGCAGATGGCGCCCGGCGAAGATCGCGCGCAGGCGCTCGGCCAGGCGCTCCCGCAATGGGTGGGCCGCGACACCGTGCTCGCCTCGGAATGGATCAACCAACTCGAGCCAAGCCCGGATTTGGATGCCGGCGTGGCCGCCGTGGCGACCCTGCCGAATCTCGTGAGCAAGTGCCCCGAGATCGCCGTGGGCTGGGCCGAGAGCATTGCCGAACCGGTCCTCCGGGCGAATACTCTGCGCGCCGTCGCCCAGCAGTGGGCGCGGCAGGATGCCGAGGCCCTCCGCCAATTCCTCTCGGCCACGACCAATCTCCGCGCGGCGGATCGCACGGCCTTGCTGGATGGATTGAATCCACCGCCGGATTCGTAAGGCTGCCGCGCGTTTCGCCGGCGGCGGCTCACCCGGCATTTTTCGAACTGCGCCGGGGAAAATGCCGGGACGTCGGGAAGTGCCCAGGCCTTGCTGAACTGTTCAGCACCGAAGCCGGTTGATCGGTGAAATGGCCTCAGCATGGTCGCGGCCTCACGCGCTGCGTCCGCGCACCCCTCCCTTCGCGCGCTCCGTCTGACCCCGACTCTCACCCTGCCGGTTTCCCAATCCGGCTCGGTTGTTTCAGAAATCCCCAACCCCGACCCCGTCATGACAACGTGTCTGCCTCGCCCTGCGACGTCCGCCTCCATGAACCCGCTCCGCCGGTTCATTTCCCTGCTCGCCCTCGCCACGCCTCTTTTGTTTCCCGTGCAAACGTTCGCCGCGTTTGGCGCGGTCGCCAGCGGCGGTGGTTTTATTTGCGACACTGGCGGCGGCCTGGTCTTCACCGTCAACAGCGGCGGTGATCTATCGTCGATCAAGCTCAACGGCAACGAGCTCAACATCTCCACCCCCTCGGGCGTCAACTCGGGCTTCGGCGCCTCCTCCGTCGCCAGTGCCGCCATCGGCGGCTACCGCTGGAAAATCACCTGCGTGAACGGCGACAGCACGCACTACTACTTATTCCAAAACGGCGTGAACGTGATCTACATGGCGACCTATGCGGGCCACGATACCGAGTGGCGCTTCATTCCACGGCTCGACAATTCCAAATTCAAAGTCGTGCCCTACTGCTCCGACTATACTCCCGGCGGCACCGCGATCGAGAGCGCGGACACCATCCAGCTCGCGAATGGCGACACGGTTTCGAAATACTACGGCAACGCTCAGATGAAAGACGACGTCCACCACAGCGTTTCCGGCACCGCCGGCACCGCGACGATGTGGATGGGCAATCGCGAGACCAGTTCCGGCGGCCCGTTTTTCCGCGACATCCAGACCAGCGCGGGCGGCACGGGTTCGAATCCTTACAACTACATGAAGTCAGGTCACGCTCAGACCGAGAGCTGGCGCCAAGGCCTGCACGGGATTTACGCGCTCAGTTTCGGCGGCACGCCTGACTTCACCATTTGGGACCCGGCCGCCATGATCGGCTGGGTGACCCCCGGCGGCCGCGGCCACGTGAATGCCACGATCTCCGGCGGCGACCTCGTCGGCTACAGCAACGCCAACGCGCAATACTGGTCCCCCGCCGGTCTCTCGCCCGGCATGAAGCCTGGCACCTACGAGATGACGCTCTACAAGGGCGAACTCGAGGTCGCCACGTCCTCGGTCACGGTCACCGCCGGCGGCACGGTCAACAAGAGCATCTCCTCCACGTTCTCGTTTCCCTCCACGATCTGGCGCCTCGGCACTTGGGACGGACGCACCACGGAATTCATGAACGGCACCAACGTCCTCACGCGCCACCCCTCCGATCATCGCAACAGCGCCTGGGGTCCGAAGACCGTCGCGTCGAACGCGGCGTCCAGCTGGCCCTGTTACATGTTTAAGGGTGTGAACAACGGCTGCAAAATCACCTTCAGCCTCTCCTCCGGCCAGGTCGCGGCGCACACGGTCCGCATCGGCATCACCGCCGCAAACTCCGGTGGGCGCCCGCAAATCGTCGTCAACTCCTGGACTTCTCCCGCGCCCGCGTCCTCGACGCAGCCCGCCTCCCGAATTCTCACCATCGGCACCTACCGCGGTAACAACGTGCTCTACACCTACGATGTTCCCGCCAGCGCCTTCGTGTCCGGCACGAACACGCTCACGGTCGACGTCATCAGCGGTAGCAGCGGCACTTGGACGGGGCCCTCGATCGGCTTCGATTGTATTGAGCTGCTTAATTAACTGAGCGCTCGCTCTCCGCCCTCGGCCGCGCGCACCCCTCGCGCGGCCGGGCGGCGGAGAGCACTTTTATTTTCCATCGTAGGATGAAAATCGCCTCCGGGCTTTTCGCGGCCATCGCCGGCTGGCTCATCGCCGGGCCGGCGATCCTGCACGCCCAAGCCGGTGGCTCGGCCGAAAAAATTCCCGCGCCGTTCGCTCTCTCGAATGCCGCACCCGAAACGCCGCCCGGCATATTCGAACAACAATTCCGCACCGACACCGGCGAAAACTCCCTCACGCGGCGCACCGAAATCGACCGCTCCATCCCGCTCAAAGTCGGAGCGAGGGAACGACTCGTGTTCAAATTCGATCTCGCCTCGTGGCCTGAGTCATTGCGCCCGCACGCCCGGCTCTGGGTGGCCGTCAGCGCCCCCGCTACAATCACGACGGAAGGCCCGCTGCACGTGGGGTTTTCCCAAGGCGGCGTCGGCCTGTCCGCGGGGCTTGATTACACCTACCATCGCGACGGCTTCATCCTCATGGGCTGCGACTACGCGGTGCGGGATGGCGAGGTCGCCGTGACCATCGACAACCTCAATCATCTGGGCGACGTGCCCTGCGGGCTGCACGCGATCATCTACGTGCCGCGGAAACTTGAACCGCTCGACCCGCTGAAAAAATAAAAACGCGCTGCATGTCCCCCCGCTTCAAAACGCGTTTCGCTTGGTGCGCCGCCATCGGTCTCGCCGCTGGAGTCGGAGGCCGCGTCGCTTTTGTTTTCTCGACCGACGCGGCTGCGCCGCTCCCCGTGGCGGCCGCCCATCGTCCGCTCGCGCCCCGGGGCGTCGCGATGGCGATTCCCGGTGAGCTCGTAGCGCGCGTCGAAGTGGCCGCCGCCTCCGACGAGGAACTCCTCGCGCTCGCGCGCCGCCGCGTCGCGACGTCGCCGGAAGATGCACTGGCCCGGGCGGAGTCGCAGGCCGATCCAGCGGAGCGCGAGCGGCTGCTCTTCGCCATCGTGTCCGCTTGGGCCGAGGCCGATCCGGTCGCCGCCGCCCGCTGGGCGCTCGCCCGCGAACACGTCGGGACGGAACGCTTCATGGAAGCCGCGCTGACGGGCGCCGCGCGGCGGCCCGCGCTGGCGATGGAAATCGGGCGGATGCTGCTCGCCGCCGATCCCGAGGTCGGTGCGGCGCACGGTGCCACCCTCGTCGGTGCGTTGACGGGAGCGGGCGAGTTCACCTCCGCTTTTCAATTTGCCCGCGCGGCCCCCGTCGAGCTGCGCGAGGAATGGCTCGCGGCGGCATTGCGCCGTTGGGCGGCGCAAAAACCGGAGGCGGCGGTGCAGGCGCTCGATTCCATCGGCGACGCGTCGCTGCACGCCTCGTTGCTTCACTCGGTGGCCGCCGGCTGGGCCGAGCGCGACCCCGCCGGGCTCGCCGCTTACGCGCTGGGTCAGCCTTTGTCGCCGGATCGCGATCTCGTGCTGGCCGCCGCGATGTTGAAATGGAACGAGCGCGATCCGACCGCGCTGGCCACATGGCTGAACACGCTGCCGCGCGGCCGGGAATTCGACGCCGGTGCGGCCATGCTGGTGCGGCGAACGGATCAGGCCAACCGCAGCGTCGAGGTCGCTCTGCACTGGGTCGAAAGTATTTCCACGCCGACACTGCGCCGCGATTCCTTGCAACACGTGTTGACCGAGTGGGGGCAAACCGACCCGGTCGCCGCCCGCGCGTATTTGGAGAGTATTACATGGCTCGCTCCCGATGAACGCGCCGCCATCCGCGCGAACGTGGAACTTGCCAGCCGTAATCCGCTCACCCTTGCTTCCGCTCCATGAATTTCGACTTGGAATCGTTACGGACGAATTTCGACCATTATCAACTCAGGGCCATGCTGGCGGCGGTTGAAACGCGACTCGGCACCGACGCCGAGGAGCAGGATGACATGGATCGCGCCCGGGCGATTGCCCACCAGCTCAACAACGTGCTGGCGTGTAATCTACTCCGGCACGAGCTCTCGTCTCGCCTGCCATATCCCGCAGGGGCTTGAAGCTTCAGGACGTGAGCGCGGGGTTTCGTCCTTGGCGCGATGGGGGGATGCAATGGGGCCATCTCAATTTTTTCGAGCGCACCTGCGGCGGCTGGAAGCCGCCTGGCGAATCACGAATCGAGACCCGGCTTGCAAGAAAGTGAGATGCGCCTGAAGCATGTGGCCGAAGGCATTTTGCTGGCCCGCAATCGGTGCCGGGCCTTTGCTCGCGGCCCCATGATTTCCCCGAAAACCGCCCTCGTCACCGGTGCTTCCCGCGGCATTGGCCGAGGCATCGCCATCGAACTCGCCCGCGCGGGCTGCCGCGTGGCCGTCAATTATGCCGGCAATGCCGAGGCCGCCGCCGAGGCGCTTGCGCTCGTCAAAACCGCGGGGGGCGACGGCTTCATCGTGCAGGGCGACGTGTCGGTGGCGGCGGATCGCGAACGGCTCGTCGCCGAGACCGTTGCGAAATTCGGCCGTATCGATTTGCTCGTGAACAACGCCGGCGTCGCGCCGAAAGTCCGCGCCGATTTGCTCGACGCGGGCGAGGAAAGTTTCGACCGGCTTTTTGCGATCAACCTCAAGGGCCCGTATTTTCTCTCGCAACTCGTCGCGAAGCAGATGCTCGCGCAGGCACCGGACGCCGAGGGTTTCCGCGGACGCATCGTCAACATCACCTCCATCTCTGTCTACACCGCGTCCATCAATCGCGGCGATTACTGCATGGTGAAAGCCGGCCTCGCGATGATGACGAAGCTCTTCGCCGACCGTCTCGCAAACGACGGCATCAACGTTTACGAAATCCGTCCGGGCGTGATCGCGACCGACATGACTGGCGGCGTGAAGGAGAAATACGACAAGCTGATCATCCACGACGAGCGCGGCATCACGCCGATCCGCCGCTGGGGGAAACCCGAGGATATCGGTCGCGCTGTGCGCGCGATCGCAGAGGACCGGTTTCCGTTTTCGACCGGCGCGTGTTTCGACGTGGACGGCGGTTTCCACCTGCACCGGCTATGAAAATTATCACTTCGCTTCTTTTTTTCTCCGCCGTGCTGGGAGGCACGCGCGCCGCGGATGATATCCCGCGCGGCAGTCTCATCGGCCGAGCGTGGGCTGGGCATCCGGTGAGCTTCGCGTTGCTCACGCACGGCGGGAAACAATTCGTCGCCTACTACGATGCCGAGCGCCGCATCACGGTCGCGTCGCGCAAACTTGGCGCGGACGAGTGGACCACGGTTCACCCGGAGGGCGTGCCCAATGCCGCGCACCAGCGCCCGTCAAACGTCATCGACTGGGACAGCCACAACTACCTCCGACTCGCCGTGGATCGCGAGGGTTGCCTCCACCTCGCGGGCAACATGCATGTCGATCCGCTCGTGTATTATCGCACGCGAGCGCCGCTCGACATCACGACGCTTGAACGCGTCGATCGCATGACGGGCGAACGCGAGACGCGCTGCACGTATCCGGTGTTTTTTAAAAACGCCGCGGGCGACTTGCTGTTCCGCTACCGGGACGGCGGGAGTGGCAACGGCAGCGATCTTTATAACATCTACGACCCCGCGACGCGCGCCTGGCGTCGCGTGCTTGAAACGCCGGTGCTCGAGGGCGAGGGGCAGCGCAACGCCTATGCACTCGATCCCATGCTTGGGCCCGACGGCCGCTTTCACCTCGTCTGGATGTGGCGCGACACGCCCGATTGCTCGACGAACAACACGCTCTCCTACGTGCGCAGCCGTGATTTTATCCACTGGGAAAACAGCCGCGGCGAAGCGGTCCCACTGCCGATCACACTCGCGCGCGGCGAAGTGATCGACGCGGCGAAACCGAAGGAGGGACTGATCAATATGACGTTTGGCCTCGGCTTTGATGCGCAGCAGCGCCCGGTGGCCACCTATCATCGCTACGACGCGCAGGGCCGCTCGCAGGCCTACATCGCGCGTCCGTCGAACAAGGCGAGCGGTTGGGATGCGCGCGCGCTCAGCGCGTGGGATTTTCGCTGGGCGTTTTCGGGAGGGGGTTCGATCACGGCGGAAGTGACGCTGGGTGCGCCGCAGTTGGGTGCGGATGGATTCTTCCTCGTGGATTATTGGACGGAAAAAGCCGGGGCCGGTCGCTGGCGCGTGCGGGCGGATACGCTCGAGCGCGTGGCGGAGTTGCCGCCGCTGCCGCCGGCGTTGCCGCAGGCTCTGCAACGCGTCGAGTCCGTTTATCCCGGCGTCGAAGTGCAGAGCGCCGAGTCGCGCGCCGATGGCCACCGCTACGTGCTGCGCTGGGAAACTCTGCCGAGAAACCGTGATCTCCCCCGCAGCGAAGCGCCGCCCGCCGGCGAGCTCCGAGTCTACGAATTGCCCGATGGTAAGAGCGCGGGAGCCGCGCGCGTCGGTTCGTGAACGCGGCGAGAAATCGCCGCTTCTGAATTTAGTTCAGCCCGCACGCCGTTGACTGGGATGGGGGCGAGGCGGTGCTGAACTGTTCATCACTTTAGCCGTCCGATCAGCGGAAAAGGATGCGCGTGGCGTTACTCCTTGGTTTGTCGGTGGCTGGGCCGCGCGTGCGCCGCTTCGTCCTGATGCGGCCTGCGGACTACGTAGGAACTGCTTTTGCGGCACTGGGGTGGCCGCGGACTTATCACGGTAGTTACAAGCCATACCCCGACGGTTTCGGACTTCGGCTTTTAATTTTATCCCCATGCAAATCCTTAAAAAAACTCGGTTAGCCCTCTCGCTCGCATTTGCCCCGTTGCTGCTCATCCCGGTGCTGCGCGCCGCGCCTTATCAAATGGAAAATCTCGGCCGTGGCGTCATCGCCATGCGCACGAGCGCTACTCAAGTCTATGTCGGTTTCCGCCTGCTCGGCGGCGATTCGTCCGGCACGGGCTTCAACGTTTACCGCTCCACCGCCGGAGGCACGGCGGTGAAGCTCAACGCTTCCACGATGCAGACGACGACAAACCTCGTCGACAGCACCGCCGATCTCACCAAGTCGAACGCCTATTTTGTGAAGCCCGTGGTCGGCGGCGTCGAGCAGGCGGCGAGTGCTTCCTACACGCTTCCGGCCAACGCCCCCACGCAGCAGTATCTCAACGTCCCGTTGCAAATCCCGCTCGGCGGCACGACGCCTGATAGCGTCGCCTACACCTACAACGCGAACGATTCCACCGTGGCCGATCTCGATGGCGACGGCGAATACGAGATCATCGTCAAATGGGATCCTTCCAACTCGAAGGACAACTCGCAGGACGGCTACACGGGCAATGTTTTCATCGACGCCTACAAGCTGAACGGCACGCGCCTCTGGCGTATCGACCTGGGCAAAAACATCCGCGCCGGCGCGCACTACACGCAGTTCATGGTTTACGATTTCGACGGTGACGGGAAAGCCGAGATCATGGTCAAGACCGCCGACGGCACCGTGGATGGCACCGGCGTGCGGATCGGCACCACGACGGACTACCGCAGCTCGGTCGGCCGCGTTCTCAGCGGCCCGGAATTTCTCACCGTGTTCAACGGTCAGACCGGCAAAGCCATGTCGACGGTGAACTACGCGCCGGCGCGCGGCATCGTCGGCGATTGGGGCGATACCTACGGTAACCGCGTCGACCGCTTCACCGCGTGCGTCGCCTACCTCGATGGCCAGCGTCCTTCGGCGGTTTTCGGCCGCGGCTACTACACCCGGCTCGTGCGGGCCGCGTGGGACTGGCGCAACGGCACGCTCACGCAGCGCTGGATTTTCGACAGCAACGACTCCGGCAACAGCGCCTACTTCGGCCAGGGCAACCACCACCTCACGGTCGGCGATGTTGATGGCGACGGCAAAGACGAGGTCGTCAACGGCGCCAGCGCCATCAAGGGCGATGGCACGGGTCTCTACGCCAACGGCCTCGGCCACGGCGACGCGATCCACATGAGCGTGTTCGATCCCTCCCTCGGCGGCGGCCAGCAGGTTTGGCAGTCTCACGAGGATCCCGGCTCTTACGGCAACTTCGGCCAGGAGCTCCGCGATGCCAAGACTGGCACTCCGATCTGGGGCTACACGGGTGCGGGCGGTGACATCGGTCGCGCCTGTGCGGGCGACATCGATCCCACTTATCCCGGCGCCGAAGTCTGGGGCCCCCGCGGCGGGCTCTTCACCAACAAAGGCGTGCTCCTCAGCGCCGCGACGCCCCCGATGAACTTCATGGTCTGGTGGGACGCCGACATGCTGCGCGAAGGGCTCGACGGCACGACGATCTCGAAATGGGACTACACCAACATGGTGAACAATCCCATCTTCGCGCCCGCCGGTCTCGCGTCGAACAACGGCTCGAAAGCCAACCCCTGCGTCTCGGCTGACATCTTCGGCGACTGGCGCGAGGAAGTGGTTTGGCGCACGGCGGACAACACCGCGCTCCGCATCTACACCACGACGATCCCCGCCACCAACCGGCTCTACACGCTGATGCACGACCACCAATACCGGGTGGCGATCGCCTGGCAGAATTGCGCTTACAACCAGCCGCCCTGGCCGAGTTTCTTTATCGGCAACGGCATGGCCGCGCAGCCCGCCGCGACCAACTACTACGTCGGCGGTGGGGCCGACACGTATCAGGCCGAGTCCGCCACCGCGGCCGGCGGCGTGACGATCGAGAATAACAACGCAGGCTTCAACGGCACGGGCTTCGCCAACTTCCCGACGACGGGTGGCACGCTCACGTTCAGCAATGTCTCTGGCAATGGCGGCGGCTCCAAGGTGCTCGCTATCCGCTACGCGCTCGGTGGCACGACGGCTCGTACGGGCAACCTCGTCGTCAACGGCACGACGACCAGCCTCACGTTCCCAACTACGGGTGCCTTCACGACGTATGCGACGCTCACGGTGAGCATCGCGCTGAACAACAGCTTGACGAACACGATCCAGCTCGCCTCCACCGGCGGTGATTTGGGCAACATCGACGAAATCACGGTGCCGTAATTCGTCATCGCCGAACTCGTCTCGCATTCCCCTCTCTTGCTCTACGCGGAGAGGGGAATTTTTTTGGCCGCGATCTGGGCGTTTGCGTCCCCGCCTCAGACCTGTCTGCGGGAAATCACTTCGTCTGTGCTCGCAGCGTCGGTCCGTCCACCCAGCCGGCGGAGACGGTGGTCGTCGTGGCTCCGATCGGCACGCCGAGTTCGTTGCGTTGCAGTTGGGCGATGAGTAGCTCCGCGCTGCGCACGCCCAGTTCACGCGGATGCTGGTCGAGACCGGCGGAGGCGCGCGTGCCGAAAAGCAGGTTGAGGCAGAAGAATCCGCAGTCGGCGGGCACGCGGGCCCCGACGCTTTCCATCCAGTCCAGTGCGCCCGTGAAATGACTGATGACTACGTCAGGTTTGTAGCGGCGAAACCACGTGATGAAATTGGTGCGTTCCTGTTTGGGCGTGAACAGGGGCGGGATGCGTTGGAGGCCGCGATGGTGTTGCAGAAACGCGTGAAACGCCGCGCCCCAGCGATAGTAAACGCGTTCGTTGCGACCCTGCTCGAGGTAGAGACCGGGACGTTTGTAGCCGAGCGCAGTGAGTTTCTCGAGCACGAGCAGCATCGAGCGGTAGTGGTTGCAACACATGCAGTGCAGCACGGGCTCACCGACGTTGTAGTCGGTGTAAACTCCGGCGTAGCGCGACCAGTCGAGGGCCGTGGTATCGGGGGCATGCCATTTGGGCAGGAGCAGCACGCCGTGGATGCCGCGCGAATGCAGGATGGAGTTGAGCCGCTGCATCGTGAGCCCGGCCCGGCCCACGGCGAATTCCTGGAGCTTGTAGCCCAGCTGCGCGGCGCGCGCCCGCGCGCCCGCGACGATTTCGGAGTGAAAGGCGCCATGCGGCGGCCGGTCCGGTTCGAGAATGTCCACGGCGGCGAGCACGCCGCGAAAGGTGCCGCCGCGGGAGCGGCGCAGCTCGGACATGAGCGTGGCGGCGAGCGGATTGTGCCGGTAGCCGGCCTCGATCGCCGCCTGCTTCACACGTTCCACGGTTTCCGGCGCGATGCGGCCGTGGCCGCTGAGGGCGTTGGAGACGGTGGCGGGCGACAGCCGTAGGCTGCGCGCGAGGGATCGCACGGTGGCGGGCATGGGGTGGGGAACTGGCTAAGGGGCTCGTCGGCGCGAACTCCGCGCCGACGCTGAACTGTTGAGCAGTTCAGCCATTTGCCGGCGGACGACAATTTATTTCCACTGGTCGCACGGCGTTGCTTCCCCTCAACCCCTGTTTCTCTGCGCGGCGCCGTCCCATCCATCAGCCCGCCCCGACCGTCATTTCGATGAATCGGTCCGTGCTTCGTCAGTCCCCACCCCCATGAAAATCTTGAAACGAACTCGCCTGTCCCTCCTGGCGCTCGCCTTCATCACGCTGCTCCCCGCGGTCGCCTTGCGCGCCGCGCCTTACCAAATGGAAAATCTCGGCCGTGGCGTTGTCGCCATGCGCACGGGCTCGAGTTCGGTCTATGTCGGCTGGCGCCTGCTGGGCCTCGATTCGTCGAGCATCGGGTTTAACGTTTATCGCGGCTCCACCAAGGTGAACAGCTCGGTCCTCACCGCCTCGACGAATCTCGTCGATACCGGTGCCACGCTCTCCGTCGCCAACACCTACACGGTGCGCCCCGTGATCGCCGGCGTCGAGCAGGCGGCCAGCGCCGGTTACACGCTCCCGGCCAACGCGGCCACGCAGCAATACCTCAACGTCCCCCTGCAAATCCCCGCCGGAGGCACCTCGCCCGACGGCGTCGCCTACACCTATAATGCCAGCGATTGCAGCGTCGCCGACCTCGATGGTGACGGCGAATACGAGATTATCCTCAAGTGGGATCCCTCCAACTCCCACGACAACGCGCAGGACGGCTACACCGGCAACGTTCTCATCGACGCCTATAAGCTGAACGGCACGCGCCTCTGGCGCATCGACCTCGGCAAAAACATCCGCGCCGGCGCGCACTACACGCAGTTCATGGTTTACGATTTCGACGGCGACGGGAAAGCCGAGATGATGGTGAAGACCGCCGACGGCACCGTGGATGGCACGGGCGTCAGGATCGGCACCACGACGGACTACCGCAGCTCGGTGGGTCGGATTCTCACTGGCCCGGAATTCCTCACCGTGTTCAACGGCCAGACCGGCAAAGCCATGGCCACCGCGAACTACACGCCGGCGCGCGGCACCGTCGGCGATTGGGGCGATACCTACGGCAACCGCGTCGATCGCTTCACCGCCTGCGTCGCCTATCTCGACGGCACGCGCCCCTCAGCCGTTTTCGGTCGCGGCTACTACACCCGCCTCGTGCGTTCCGCGTGGGACTGGCGCAGCGGCGCGCTCACCCAGCGCTGGATTTTTGACAGCAATGATTCCGGCAAGAGCGCCTATTTCGGGCAGGGCAACCACCAACTCACGGTCGGTGATGTCGACGGCGACGGCAAAGACGAGGTCTGCAACGGCGCAAGCGCCATCAACGACAACGGCTCGGGCCTCTACGCCAACGGCCTCGGCCACGGCGATGCTCTGCACATGAGCGTGTTCGACCCTTCGCTCAGCGGCCAGCAGGTCTGGCAATGCCACGAGGACCCCGGTTCCTATGGCAACTTCGGCGAGGAGTTTCGCGATGCCAAAACCGGCACGCCCATCTGGGGCTTCACCGGCACCGGCGGCGACATCGGCCGCTGCGGTGCGGGCGACATCGACCCCACCCATCCCGGTGCGGAAGTCTGGGGCCCCCGCGGCGGGCTCTTCACCAACAAGGGCGTGCTCCTCAGCGCCACTACGCCCCCGGTGAACTTCATGGTCTGGTGGGATGCCGACCTCCTGCGCGAAGGCCTGGATGGCACCACGATCTCAAAATACGACTACACGAACCACGTGAACAACTCGATCTTCGCCCCCAGCGGAGTTTCCTCGAACAACTCCACCAAGGCCAACCCCTGCGTCTCGGCCGATATCTTCGGCGACTGGCGCGAAGAAGTGATCTGGCGCGCGTCCGACAACTCCGCGCTCCGCATCTACACCACGACCATCATCGCCACCAACCGGCTCTACACGCTCATGCACGACCACCAGTACCGCGTGGCCATCGCCTGGCAGAACTGCGCCTACAACCAGCCGCCCTGGCCGAGCTTCTTCCTCGGTTCCGGCATGGCCGCGCAGCCCGCCGCGAACATCACCTACGTCGGCGGAGCCGCATCGACGGCCGACACCTATCAAGCTGAGTCGGCCACGGCGGCCGGTGGCGTGACGATCGACAGCAATAATACCGGCTTCAATGGCACCGGCTTCGCCAATTTCCCGACGACCGGCGGCACCCTCACGTTTAGTAACGTGGCTGGTAACGGTGGCGGCACGAAGAATCTCGCGATTCGTTACGCCAACGGCGGCACCACCGCCCGCGCCGGCAACCTCGTCGTGAACGGCACTACCACCAGCATCTCGTTCGCGCCCTCCGGCGGCTGGACCACCTGGGTGACGCTGAACGTGAACATCACACTCAACAACAACTCGACGAACACGATTCAGCTCGCCTCCAACGGCGGCGACTTGGGCAACATCGACGAAATCACGGTGCCCTGATCCGCCCTCGCGGAGTTCACCTCGCATTCCCCTCCCTTGGCGCCGGAAGGTTTCGACCGGCACCCCGGGAGGGGAATTTTTTTAGCCGGGTCCCGGGTCGGCAATTTCACGTCTAAGCCATTCCCGGACGCGGGCTCACGCCGATGCTGAACTGTTTAGCAATTCGGTCGTTTGCGGGCTGGCGGCATTTTTCATCCCATGGCTGCACGGCGCTGCTCACCCCAACCCTCGGTGCCTTGCCTGACGCCGTTCCTAAATTTCGCATGGGTCCGAACTGTTTTCCGACGGTTGGGTCCATGTTGTTTCAGTCCCCTAACCCCCATGAAAATCGTCAAACGAACTCGCTGGTGTCTCCTCGCGCTCGCTATCGCCACGCTGCTCCCCGCCCTCGCGTTGCGCGCCGCGCCCGCTTATCAAATGGAAAATCTCGGCCGGGGCGTCGTCGCCATGCGCACCGGCACCAGCTCCGTCTATGTCGGCTGGCGCCTGCTCGGCCTCGATTCCTCGAGCATCGGCTTCAACGTTTACCGCGGGTCGACCAAGGTGAACAGCTCCGTGCTCACGACGACGACGGACCTCGTGGACACCGGTGCCACGCTCACCGTCGCCAACACCTACACCGTGCGCCCCGTGATCGGCGGCGTCGAGCAGGCCGCCAGCGCCGGCTACACGCTCCCCGCCAACGCCCCCACGCAGCAATTTCTCTCCGTGCCGCTGCAAATCCCGCAGGGCGGCACCGTCCCCGGCGTCGTCACCACGGCCGATCCGAATCCTGCTCCCGTCGCTTTCACCTACAATGCCAACGACTGCACCGTCGCCGATCTGGATGGCGACGGTGAGTACGAGATCATCGTCAAATGGGATCCCTCGAACTCGAAGGACAACTCCCAAGCCGGCTACACCGGTAATGTTTTCCTGGACGCCTATAAGCTCAACGGCACCCGCCTCTGGCGCATCGACCTCGGGCGGAACATCCGTGCCGGCGCTCATTATACGGAGTTTATCGCTTATGATCTCGATGGCGACGGCAAGGCCGAGATCGCCTGCAAGACCGCCGACGGCACGAAGGACGGTAAAGGCGTGGTGATCGGCAACGCCTCCGCGGATTTCCGCAATTCGTCGGGTTATGTTTTGAGCGGGCCGGAATTCATGACCATCTTCAACGGCCAGACCGGGGCGGCGATGGCCACGACCAACTATATCCCGGCGCGCGGCAACGTGGGCGACTGGGGTGACACCTACGGCAATCGCCTCGACCGCTACAACTGCAGCGTCGCCTACCTCGATGGGGTCAAACCCAGCCTGATCATGTTCCGCGGCTACTACACCCGCACGGCTGTCGTTGCGTGGGATTGGCGCGGCGGCCAGCTCACCCAGCGCTGGCATTTCGACTCCCGCACCACGAACCTCGCCGCACCCGACGCCGGCAAGGAAAACTGGGAGCACATGGGCAACCACCAATCCGCCGTCATCGACGTCGATGGCGACGGCAAGGACGAGATCATGTTCGGCGCCCTCTGCATCAACTCGAACGGGACGCTGCGCTACACGACCGGCATCGGCCACGGTGACGCCTACCACGTCGGCAAACTCGATCCCAGCCGCTCCGGTTTTCAGGCTTTCACCCCACACGAAGTGCCGTCGCTCTATGGTTCGAACGGGACGGAGATGCATGACGCCTCCACCGGCGCATTGATCTGGGGCGTGGCGGGTCAGACCAATCAGGACGTGGGCCGCGGCTGCGCGTTCGATATCGATCCTACGCATGCGGGCTACGAATGCTGGGGCTCGAATGGCGGACTCTACACGTGCAAAGGCGCCCTCATTAGCAACACCCAGCCGCCGTCCACGAACTTCGGTGTCTGGTGGGATGCCGACCCGCTGCGCGAACTCCTCGACGGCAATCATATCGACAAATGGAACTGGACGACGACCAACAGCACCCGGTTGCTGACCGCCTCGGAGTGCTCCTCGAACAACAGCACGAAATCCAATCCATGCCTCAGCGGCGACATCTTCGGCGACTGGCGCGAAGAAGTGATCTGGCGCACCTCGGACAACACCGCGCTTCACATCTACACCACCACGATCCCCGCGACGAACCGTCTCTACACCCTGATGCACGACCGCACCTATCGCGAGGCGATCGCCTGGCAAAACAGCGCCTACAACCAGCCCCCGCACACCGGCTTCTACCTCGGCGACGGGATGAGCACGCCGCCCGTGCCCAACATGTATGCTGCTGGCGCCAACGTCGCCCCCACCGTTTCGATCACCTCGCCCGCGGGCGGCGCGACGTTCAACGCCGGCGCCAACATCACGATCACCGCCACCGCCGCCGACAGCGATGGCACCGTGAGCAAGGTCGACTTCTATCAAGGCTCCACGCTGCTCGGCACCGATACGAGTTCCTCCTATACGTTCACTTGGAACGGCGTGGCGGCGGGCAACTATTCACTGACGGCCAAAGCGACGGATAACGACGGGGCGGTCACGACTTCCTCGACGATCAACATCACCGTGAACGCCGCTGGCCCCGTCGTCGTCCAATCGGAGGCCGGCACGTGGGATACTGGCGGCGTCCTTGAGACGACCAACGCGGGCTGGACCGGCACCGGCTACGTTAACGCCGGCAACGCCATCGGCGGCTTTTCGGAAGTGACCGTCAACGTCCCGACCACGCGCAGCTACACGATCGACTTCCGCTTTGCCAACGGCACCACCACGGATCGCACCGCCGACCTGCGCGTCAACGGCACCGTCGTGCAATCCGCCGTCTCATTCCCCGGCACCGGTGCGTGGACGACGTGGAACGACGTGATCGTCACCAAAACCCTGAACGCCGGCAACAACACCATCCGCCTCACCGCGACCACGGCCAACGGCTGTGCGAACTTGGACAAGGTAACCGTGCAGTAAGTTCAACGGCTCACGCCTGAGCGCGGAGTCCATCATCGTCCCTCTGCCGGGCGGCTCCCAAAAGGGAGCCGCCCGTTTTTTTGCCGCGGAGATATTCCTTCGGGTGCTGAGCAAAAAACTGTCGCCGCGCCGCGCGCGGGCGGCACGTTCACTGCCATGCTGCAAACCTGTCAGGCCGGATTTGAATCGCTCCTTGTGCGCGAGCTGGCGGATGCCGGCGTCGCCGTCGGCGAACACGGCCCCGGCTGGGTGGTGGCGTCCGACCATGAGGCCGTCGGTGAGCTGGCGTTTCCGCACGTGACGCTGCGTGCAGCACTGGAAATCAAAGGCGAGTCGGTGAACGTGCTGGCGCAGCAGGTGGCGGATTTTTTTCTCACCAGCATGCGCGGCGAACGGATCGATGCGGCGTGGCCCTGCGTCTTCGGCGGCGCGTCGGAAATGGTCGGCCTCGGCCGACGGATCAGCGGCGTGGAGAAGGAATTTTATGAGTTGCTGAAAAAGAAACTCGCGCGTGTGGCGAAGCTCGCGGTGGCCGATCTGCCGCGCGGCGGGGGGCCGGCGCGCGGGCTGTTCGTTTGGTTCGTGGATTTCAAGCGGCTGTTCGTCTCGCGCGAGGCGTGGATGCACGGCCAGCGGCGCATGGCGGACGACGATGCGGCGCCCTCGCGCAGTTACCTGAAAGTCGAGGAGGCCTTTGTCGTGCTGGGCCGCGAGCCGCAGCCGGGCGAGACCGTGGTCGATCTCGGCGCGGCGCCGGGCGGCTGGAGTTACAGCGCGGCGAAACGCGGGGCGAAGGTGATCGCCGTGGACAACGGTCCGCTGAAGGGCGGAGCGCTCGGACACCCTGACATCGAGCACCGCGCGGAGGATGCGTTTCATTTCAACTTCGAGGCGGGCGCGGCCTACGACTGGATGTTTTGCGACCTGTTGGAAGAACCACACCACGTGATGAAAAACCTGATCGAGCCGTGGCTGGCGCGCGGCTGGTGCAAGCGATTCGTTTTCAATTTGAAGTTTGGCCACGTGGATTCGGTGGCGCTGCTGCGCGAGCTGCGCGAACCGGGCTCGCCACTCGCGCGCTACGCACCGGGCGCGCAGATCCGGCACCTCTTTCATGACCGCGAGGAATTTACGGTAGTGGGTGAAGTGAGCGGGAAGTGAACGAACCGAAAGGGCAGCGAAAGACTTCGGACTCGCGGAGGGAAACGAATTTCTCCAATCGCAAGGGATGAGTCCCCTTCGCAGCCTGTTCCTGTTGATTTTTGTGGCCGGTGCTTTCAGCGCGAGCGCGAAAGCCGAACTGCGTTTGGTCAGCGAAATGAACGGCCGAATCGTGCCAGTGACCGCGTTGGAAGAGGGCCGGATCGTCGGCCTCGACGGTGCGCAGAAAACGATTTTTTCAAAGGACGCGGTCTTTGCACTCGAGGGCGACCTAGGCGCAAACGCGAACTTGGTGCTGTGGTCGCCAAGCTACGGCATCCAGCGTTCGGAGGTCCCGGGGCGATCGAAAAAAGAAAAGGCGTTGGTGGGCCGCGTGGGTATTAAACACATGACGGAATGGGCCGGACAGAAAACCCCGAGTGCTTTGCTGCTAGCTTGGCCGGCAGGCGTGCCGAACGGGGCGCTGATCGTGCTCGGTTGGATGGTGAACGGGAAGCTCACGCAGATCCATACCGGGATTATGCCCTCAACCCTGCAGACCAAACTTGCTTACGTCTCGCATGAATTCCCGCTCACGCCGACCGAGGTCGAGGGCAGGGGATCGTATTGCTGTGGATGGACGGGAAATTCGTCGCGCCCACGGCGCGTTTTCCCGATCCAGTGGCCGAACATGCGTTCCAAGCCATGTTGCTGGGCGATCTGGGGCCGCTGCGCGCCGCTTTGGACCAAGGCTTGAAAGCCACGATCAGGGCCCGCCAGAAAGTCACTTTGCTTCATCTCGCGGCCGAGGCTGGCTTGGCTGAAGCGGTCGAATTGTTGGTGGCGCGCGGTGCGAAAATTAATGCGCCTACAGAGGACGATGCGACTCCCCTCCATTGGGCGGTGAGCAAGGGGAGACTGACAGTCGTGAAGCGTCTTCTGGCCGCCAAAGCCGGCGTTGACGCGGAAGATTCCAGTCACCGAACGGCTTTACTTAGAGCGGTTGAGGCCGGCGACGAAACCATGGCGCAAGTATTGGTGGAGGCAAAAGCGGACGTGGATGCTTCAGATGATATGCACCGGTCTCCCTTCACGCTCGCCATGGACGAAGGCTACGCCGACCTCGCACGGCTGATGCTCGCTCGCGGGGCGACCACGCATTTCCGCGACGAACAGATGTCGCGGGTGCTGATCACTCAGGCCGCCAAGGGGCACACCGCGATGGTGCGTTTTTTGACCGAGCACGGAGTGAATGCAGCTTTCGCTTATCGCGGCCGGACGGCGTTGATGGCCGGGGCATTTTCGGGTGGCGGCGAATTGGCGGAGAGTTTGATCAGCGTGAAGGCGCCGGTGAACGCCGCCGATAGCGAAGGCCGAACTGCCCTAGCTTTAGCGAGTGGGGCCGGAAACCTCGCGTATGCCGAGGCGTTGCTCAAGGCGGGCGCGGATGCGAAAATCGGCCTAAAGGACGGCACGACCTGCCTGCATCTCGCCGCGCTCTGGGACCCACCTGCACTCGTTCAACTTCTTCTCGCCCATGGGGCGGATTTGAAGCGGGCGGATCGCAATAACCGCAGCCCCCTGGATTACGCCCTTTTGGGAGGATGCGGGGCGACGGCGCGTCTCTTGGCTGCTCGCGGAGCGCGAGTTGACCTGAAGTCGGTGAATGCGCCCGAACTCTTGGAGGCCGCACTAAAACTCGACGTGGTTGAACTTATTCGCGCCGCGTTGAGCGAGGGCTGGTCGCCCGATACAAAGTTTCATGATGTCTGGCCGGCCCTGCGCGTGGCGCAGATGTGCGACGCAAATGAGTGTGCCGGCGCTCTTCAACAGGCGGGCGCCCTTGAAGCAGTGTCGGATCTTCCGCCCTTGGTGAATCCGCGCCAGCTTGATGCCCGTCCTAAACTTTTGACGACGATCGACGCAGCGGATCCACGCGACATGGACGCCATATTTCCGGAAATGACGGTCGAAGTGGATGTCGTGCTCGACGAGCGGGGCGGAGTGTTGTTCCCCGTTATCCATCAGACTCCTGATCCCCGTCTGGGCTGGGCCGCGCTCCAAGCGGTGGCAAACTGGCGGTTCACGCCCATCACACAGGGAGGACGGGCGGCATGCGCGCGTTTCCGACTGCCGGTCACTTATGTGGCGTCGACTGAGCGGGCAATTGAAGCGGCGGTCGCTGATGTGCCTCCTCAGGTCTTGCAGCAAACTTCACCCGTATATCCGCAGCAGTTGAGACGATCTGGTTTGGAGGGGAGGGTGAATCTCAGATTCACGGTTGGAACGGACGGGCACACCCACGATGTCCGGGTGGCTTCGTCGACGAAGCCTGAATTCGAAGCTCCGGCGACGGAAGCCGTGAAAACGTGGATGTTCAAACCGGGGCAACTCGCCGGGCACCCGGTGAATGTTCGGTGGGAGGTGCCGATTGTATTTAGCCTGCACGATTGAGGTTTGATTGGTTGATGGGGGCGTGTGGCTGCGGAAGGTGGACCGCGGCGCGGTGCTACTTTTGTTTGGTTTTGCGCGCGTGGGTGGGTCAGGGTTCGGGGATGCCTCGATATTCCGGATTCGATTCCAGTTCACGACCTGCGCCGCGGGGAAATTCTGCGGGCGGGGAATTCGTCGCCCCATCGGGTTATGTGCGGCGGCGGGGTGAGGCTCCGCGCGACGTCACCCCGAGGCCGGTTCAGGCTCCCGTGAAGGTTGCGCCGGCTCCCGTTCCGGTGGCGGCGAAGCCGGGAAAATCGGTGGAGCGCGTCGGCGATGAGCCGCGTGGGTCGCGGAGCGGGCCGGCGCGGGATGAGTTGAAACTGTGCGGGCTGGCGGCGGTGCGGGCGCGGTTTGCGCGCGACCCGGCGTCGATCCAGCGGCTGTTTTTCGACTACGGCACGGGGAAACAAATCGGCGTGATGTGCAAGGTGCTCGCGCAGGCGAAAAAGGTTTACCGCTGCGTCGAGGCGCCCGAACTCGAAAAAATCGCGGGCTCGATCCATCACGGCGGGATCGTCGCGGTGTGTTCGCCGACGGCGCTGCGTCTCGCAACGAAAGAGGAGTGCGCGAAGTGGGCGCGGCGCGGGGAGGCGGTGCTCGTGCTCGATCGCATCGGCAATGCCCATAATCTCGGCGCGATCGCGCGCACGGCGGCATTTTTCGGCGTGCCGCGCATCGTCATTCCCGATGACGCGACGGCGGCGAAGCCCACCGATGCGGCGCATCGCGTGGCGGAGGGTGGTTTTGAACATCTCGAAGTGTGGCAGACGAAGAGTCTCGTGGAGCTGGCGCGCGATCTCGCGACGGCGGGCTACGAAGTCGTGGGCGCGGCGACGCGCGGCGGGCGGGCGGATGCCGCGCGCGCCCAGCAGGGGAAAGAGCGGAAACCGGTGGCGCTCATTCTGGGCAACGAGGAACATGGGCTCGCACCGGAGGTGACGGCAGCTTGCACGCGGCTGGTGACGATTCCGGGCAGCGGAAAGGTTGAGTCACTCAACGTCTCCGTCGCCGCCGCTGTTTTGATGTGGGAGTTGCTCGGGCGTCGGTGAAGTCGCGGTCTAGGCTTCCGTTCGAAAGCACCAGGTTCGCCAGATCAGAACCGAAGTGAACATCGCCATGCCGCCGATCGCGCAGACGAAGGGGATCGCCA